>JBCCOI010000148.1:0-13542 GCA_039025515.1 Planctomycetota bacterium | reverse complement strand
TCGAACGCCTCGCCCGCCGCATCGTCGATCGTTCCGCCCAGGTATTCCAGATCAAGCGGACTGTCACAGCGATAGAGGCTGGTGTGTCCACCGCTGACCACCAAACCCACGCATGGATAAACCATCCGCTCCGCCGCTGACAAAGTCGAGTCATCGATACCTGTAGCCGGCCTCTCCGAAGCCGGGACCTGCTCTGCAGCTGGCCTCTCAGAGGCCGGAATTTCTCCCAAACTCCCTTCCACTTTCTCTCTCCACGCCGACATTTGACACGCATAGAGGTGAGCATGCAGATGGTTGATGCTGACCAGCGGTTTTTCCCAAGCGACCGCAAGCGACTTTGCGGCGACCAGGCCGACCAGCAGAGATCCCGCCAAGCCCGGACGGTCGGCCACGGCGATGGCCGAGAGTGACTCTCCGGTTACGCCCGCTTCCTTCATCGCCGAATCGATCACCGGCAGAATTCGCTCGACGTGTGCGCGAGCCGCGATCTCGGGGACAACGCCCGCAAATCGTCCGTGCAGAGCTTCTTGTGTCGCGATGGAGTGACCGAGCACATCGCCACGTTCGCCGATCACGGCGGCGGCCGTTTCATCGCAAGTCGACTCGATCGTAAGCACTGCCATACGCTGACTCGATGGAAAACTTCCGACTCTCAAATTGGGACAGACCAACCGGATACGGACCAATCAGCACTTGACACCAAGAGGTGTGGCCCGATACTTGCACGCTTCCGAAATCGGCAAGTCATGGATATCGCCCGAAATAGTACCCTATGCCAACCATTAACCAACTCGTCCGCAAGCGACGAAAGCTGAAGAAGCGTCAGAGCAAGTCTCCGGTCCTGGAAAAATGCCCCCAGAAGCAGGGAGTTTGCTTGCAGGTCCGTACCATGACGCCGAAGAAGCCGAACTCGGCACTTCGCAAGATTTCACGGGTGAAGTTGAGCAACGGGAAAGAGGTCACCGTTTACATCCCGGGTGAAGGCCACAATCTCCAAGAACACTCGATCGTTCTCGTTCGTGGTGGCCGAATTCGCGACCTGCCGGGTGTCCGCTATCAAGTCGTGCGTGGCAGTCGTGACGCTCTCGGCGTCGAAGGACGCAAACGCTCGCGAAGCCGCTACGGTGCCAAGAAGTAGCACGGTCCAGCATTTCAATCACTCAAGCATCTCAGTAGATAGAACCAGACCATGGGACGGATTACCGCCAGTCGAAAACAACTGAAGGGCGACCCCCGACACGATTCGCTGTTAGCCAGCAAGTTTATCAATTGCCTGATGTTGGACGGCAAGAAGACAGTTGCACAGAACGTGTTCTACAACGCGCTCGCGGAGATCAGTCGCCGCGACGAGTCCGACGGGCAAGAGCCGATCGAAGTCTTCGAGCAGGCGATCGAGAACATCAAGCCTTACATCGAAGTTCGCAGCAAGCGGGTCGGTGGTGCAAGCTACCAGGTTCCGATGCAAGTCAACCGCGCACGCCAGCAGAGTCTTGCGATTCGTTGGTTGCTGGAGGCAGTCCGTGACAAGAAGGGCCGCCCGATGCACATCAAGTTGGCGGACGAGATCATGGCTGGTTTCAAGAAGGAAGGTGCCGCCTACACCAAGCGAGAAAACACACACCGAATGGCAGACGCGAACAAGGCGTTTTCACACTTTGCATGGTGATCGGTTTCCCGGTCACACATGCACCCAACATTTATTCGAAACCGCGATATCGGCTCCCACCCAGCCGAGGTCGCGGTTTTTTGTTGCAACAACTCGGACTGAATCGAATCGCGAAACGGACACATGGCGGCTGATATCACGCTACTACGCAACATCGGAATCATTGCCCATATCGATGCCGGGAAAACGACCGTCACCGAACGGATGCTCTTTTTGAGCGGCGCGAAGCACCGCGTCGGGCGAGTCGACCATGGAACAACCGACACCGATGATGACCCCGAAGAACAAGAACGCGGGATCACGATTTTCAGCGCGTGTGTGAAGTTTCAGTGGGGAGACTTCAACATCAACTTGCTGGACACGCCCGGTCACGTCGATTTCACGGCCGAAGTCGAACGCTGCCTTCGCGTGCTCGATGGAGCCGTTGTTGTTTTTTCGGCACGCGAGGGTGTCGAGGCTCAGAGTGAAACGGTCTGGCGGCAAGCCGATCGATACAACGTCCCGCGGATTGTTTTCATCAACAAAATGGACCGGGAAGGCGCAGACTTTGAGTCCGTCTTCAATGACATCGGCCCACGCCTTGGCGGACGCCCGGTCGCCGTCGAATTGCCGGTCGGCCAAGGGCCGACGCACGTCAACAATCCCTTCCGCGGCGTGATCGACTTGGTCGGTCTGAAGTTCTTGGAGTTTGACCCGGAAACAGAAGGCAAGCAGATTTCCGAGAAGGACATTCCGGCGGAGCTGATGGATGATGCGTTGCTCTGGCGTGAGCAAATGCTTGAGGCCGTATGCGAAATCAATGAAGACGCCATGGCTTTGGTCATGGAAGACGAAGAAGTCCCCGTCGACATGATTCGTGCCAGCTTGAGGAAGGGATGCATTGAACAAACGATCCAGCCGGTTCTTTGCGGGTCGGCACTCCACGGCATCGGCGTTCAGCCGCTGATGACGGCGGTCGGTGACTATCTGCCGAGCCCGATTGATCGACCCCCGGTCGAAGGCGTTGATCCCAAAAAGAACGACAAGACGTTGTCGCGCAAGCCCGATCCGAAGGAACCGTTCAGTGCGCTTGTGTTCAAGATCTTGCCCGCCAAGACCGGTGACAACTATTGGATCCGGATCTATAGCGGTTCGTTGAAACAGAACTCGCGTGTGTACTGTCCGAATCGTGATAAGAAGGAAAACATCGCGCAGCTGTGGCAAATCCACGCGACCAAGAAAGATCGCAGCGGACAAATTGAGAGCTTGGACGCGGGCGACATTTGCTGCGTGATCGGGCCACGATTCGCGATCACGGGTGACACCTTTTGCGACTCCAAGGATCAAGTCGAGCTGCCAAGCATCAAGTTCGCCGACACGGTTCTCTCCATGGCGATTGAACCCGAGAACACCGGTGACCGCAAGAAGTTGGAGGAGACACTCGACATGCTTCGCCGCCAGGACCCGACGTTCCGCGCCGTCGAGAATGAAGAACTTGGGCAAACGCTGATTAGCGGCATGGGTGAGTTGCACCTCGAAGTCATCCAGCACCGTTTGACGCGCGACTTCGGGCTCAATGTCAAGTTCTACAAGCCCCGTGTGAATTATCGAGAGACGATCGGCGGCAAGGCGGATGTGGTCGGCGTCTGCAATCGTCAAATCGGAGCGACGCAGATGTTCGCCCGGCTTAATGTCCGCGTCGAAGCGTTGCCAGATCCTTCCGCAAAAACACTTGTGTTCGATCGATTGCCGCCTGAAACGCCACTGCCCGGTGATGTTCGACACGCAGCCATTGAAGAGCTTCGAAATCGCGCCGAAGGCGGCGGCTTGCTTGCCGGCTTCCCGCTATCCGGAGTGAAGATCGAAGCGTACGACGCCGAAATGCATGAGGAAGGCAGCGATGAGGTTGCATTCCGAATCGCGGCGGGAGACGCGTTCAACAGAGCGTTCGAAGCGGCGGGGCCCGTGCTCTTGGAACCCGTGATGAAAGTCGAAGTCACGACGCCGGACGATTATATGGGCGAGCTCGTCGGCGACCTTCAGCAACGACGGGCCTTGATCGCGGCAACGGAGTCTCGCGGTGCGATGACGGTAATCACCGCGCACGCGCCACTCAAAGAAATGTTCGGCTATTCCGGCGCCGTTCGCAGTCTCAGCCAAGGTCGTGCCGGAAGCAGCATGGAACCGCTGGGCTACCAACCGGCGCCCAAGGAAGACGCCAACGCCTTTCAATAACCCTCGTCTTCCGTTGAACCACGTTTTGGGATCGACAACGGGCGCGCGTTTTTGAGACGCTCCGTAGATAGGTCCTGATTCGCCGGAGATTCGAAACGAGGCTCATCCGCTCATGCGTCGAACGACATTGTTTCTGATGGTTGTGTTGACGACGCTCTCAAGCGGTGAAACCAACGCGGATGAAAACGAGACGCCGGTGTCCGCGGTCGCGGATGACGGAGAGTCCGCTCCCGCGCAATTGCAGTTGACGGACGGAAGCGAGGTCATCACGGAGCCGGTTCCCGATCCAGATGTCACCAAGACGACTTTCGAGGAGACCATCGTCGAAGTTGTATCGGATCTCGACGCATGTGAATCCTGTGAATCAACGCCGCTCGATGCAAGCTCGATTCGTTTCGGAGATTGGGTCGGCTACAACGCAGCGCAGAGCAATACGACTTGGTTGGCCGACGACGAACTAGGCATGGTTAGCTTCGAGAGTTTTCCGACATTGGAATTCGGTGACGACTCTGAGCTGCTGTTTGGCAGCGGGTTTCACTTCGTCAACGGGCCACGCGGCGACGCGGACTTGCCGCCCAGGTTGTTTGACCTGCAACTCGCCTATCACACACGAGAAGCGATCATTGCGGAGACGATGTTGGATATCAAATACAGCGTGGGTGTTTTCAGCGACTTTGAAGGCAGTGCTCGCAAGGGCGTCCGATTTCCTGGTCACGTTGTCGGATACAACGCAATCCGGCCGGACTTGGCAGCCGTGCTCGGTCTGGAAATCCTTGATCGCGATGACATCTCGGTGTTGCCCGTAACCGGATTCGTTTGGCGTCCCGACGACGATCTGATCATCGAGGCAATCTTTCCGAAGCCGAGGGTATCGCTGCATCTAGGAAAGCAACGCGCGATTTACTTTGCGGGCGAACTCGGCGGAGGGACTTGGGCGGTACAACGCGACAGTGGAGCCAACGACAACGCCACCTATCGTGACCTTCGCGTCGTATTCGGTATTCAGCGATTCGGCGACGACGATGAGTACACGACCGAGATTGGATGGGCATTTGATCGATCGCTCGAGTATCGCTCCGGTGTGGGCAATACAGACTTTGATGGTGCCTTCATCCTTCGTTTCCATCGACACTTTTGAAAGCAGAGACGTCCTGCTTGACGTCCACGCCAAGTGGTGGAACTCGTAGTTGACCTTTACTTGGTAACCCGACGAGTGAGCGAGGCAACTGCGTGAATTGTCGCCTCGCTGACGCTTCTGGTTAGGATTTTGTCTTCCGATAAAATCAAGGTTATTTCCGCGTTCCACCACTAGTCGCCGTCTTTCGATGCGTTAGTGCGAGGCCGGACGGAACACGGCCGATTTGCGGTCCTTTCTTGCTTGAGATTGGGAGTCTTCGAAAAAAACTCTGGAGACCGTGTAAGGATCAAACACATTTGAAGAGTTAACATGGAACCCATCGAAGAGTGACGGGAATGATCAAGGTTTCATGAACGAGATTCCGCAAACGCGAGCCAGCCTTTTGCTGCGATTGGGAAACCAGAGCCGAGACGCTTGGCCCGAATTTTTGTCGATCTATGAAAGTGCGTTGTACGGTTTTTGCCGTGCAAAGGGCCTTCAGGATGCGGATGCTCAGGATGTGCTTCAAGACGTGCTTACCGCCGTGATGCGAAAGCTTCCGGACTGGGATTCCGATTCCAAGAAGGGGAGCTTTCGAGGATGGCTCTTTCGCGTCGCGAGGAACATCGCGGTCGACGAGGTCAAACGGAAAGCCACCAAAGAAACGGCTTCCGGTGATTCTCAAGTCGGGCGTTTGCTGGCTCAGGTTCCGGTGCCGGCAGATCGCTATGATCAATCGTTCGAGGCCGAGTACAAACTCGCGCTCTTGGATTGGGCTTCCAATCAGGTCAAAGCGGAGGTCCGCGACAGCACCTGGTTGTCGTTCCGCAAGACGGCTCTTGAAGGCCAGAAAGCGGAAGCGGTTGCTGAAAGTCTCGGCGTTTCTGTCGGAACCGTGTACACGGCGAAGTGCAGGGTCGTCGCCCGAATCCGCGCGGTCATTGCCGAAATGGACGACGATTTCGAGTTGTCGATCAAATGAGTTTGAAAATTCCTGAGCTCATTCGATCGGTACGCGTCGCAGAGGGATTCAGCATTGTTCAATCCAAATCCAGGGAGTTAGCTGATGCCTGAACCAACACCGAATACTTGTTTCGATAAAGAAACGCTCGCAGATTATCTCAGCGAAAAGCTGACTGAAACCGAGGAAGCGCACATTCAAAAGCATCTCGACGATTGCTCTGATTGCCAACAACAACTCGAGCAAGTCGCCGCAGATCAAACGATGTGGGTGAGTCTGCGACAGCACATTTCTTTGTCGCGTGATGCCGCAACCGAAGACGAGATCGATCAACGTCGTCGAACACTGATCGATTTTCTGGCTCCCACCGATGATCCACGGATGCTCGGACGACTTGGAAGCTATGAGATCTGCGGATTCATCGGACAAGGAAGCACCGGGATCGTATTGAAAGCGTTTGAGCCCAGTCTGAATCGCTACGTCGCGATCAAAGTGCTCTCACCCGCGTTCTCTTCAAATGGTGCGGCACGAAAGCGGTTCGAACGCGAGGGCCGTGCGGTAGCCGCCGTTGTGCATCAAAACATTGTTCCGATTCACGCTGTCGATCAATTTCGGAACCTGCCCTACATCGTCATGCAGTACGTACCGGGACTTTCGTTGCTTCAACGTTTGGAAAGAAACGGGCCACTCGATACTTGCGAAGTCGCACGCATTGGACTTCAGGTCGCCAGCGGTCTCGCCGCCGCCCACAAGGTTGGGATCGTTCACCGAGACGTTAAGCCGGCCAATGTGATTCTTGAGAACACAATTGAACGTGCGATGGTGACCGATTTCGGACTGGCGCGTGTTGCCGACGACGCGTCGATGACTTGCAGCGGGACCATTGCCGGAACGCCGCAGTACATGTCGCCCGAACAAGCTCGAGGTGAGATGATCGACGCTCGTTCGGATCTCTTCAGCCTGGGTTCTTTGATGTACGCGGCTTGCACTGCGAGGCCTCCATTCCGTGCAGAGACCATCGTCGGAGTGATTCACCGTGTTTGTAATGCCGAGCCGCTTCCGATTCGTGAGGTGAATCCAAGCATCGATCCCTGGATGTGCGAGTTTATCGACCGGCTTATTTCAAAGGATCCCGTAGCGCGTTTCCAGTCCGCTGACGATGTCTCGGGGCATTTAGCGGACGAGCTTGCGTTTCTGCAAAATCCGACCCAAGCCGCCGAACCCAGTCGCGAATGGCGAAGCGTCGTTGAACCGGCAACGATAGCGCTTGCGAAGGAGGGGGATGCACTGCGGGGAAACCTTGACACCACGCAACCCAGTCCAAACCGAAAACCAGGATTGGCCTACCTGACCGGGGCGGTTGCCCTTGTCGCTGCCCTCGCGATTGCGATTCCTAGCTTGAGTGAGCGCGTTGCTAGTCTCTTCAAACAAAGCCGCATGGCTCCAGCGTTTGCACCGATCGCCGGAGACGGGGCTCCATCGAAAGACGACGGAAAGCTCGTTGAGTCGGTGACCAAAAACGGTGCCGAGATCACTTGGACCAAGTACGAGAACGACTGGAGCACGGACGCATCGATCACGTTTGATCAGAAATGGGAAAAGTCTTTCAAAGTGGACGAAGCGGGAACGCTAAAGCTGGAGATCGACCAAGCCAACGTGCTCGTTCGCGCCGCGGACTCCAATGATGCCGTCATGGTGACGATCATGCGACGCGTCGAAGCAACATCACTCGGCAAAGCGAAACGCGTCTTTGACGACTACGGGCCACGTATGTCCGTCGTAGATGACGGTTTTGAGTTAACTTGCAACGCAGGCGAGCAAAAGCGCCCTGACCAAATCGAACGCGTTGTCTACCGCGTTTCCGTCCCGCCAAAATTCAGCGCCGACGTCAACGTGCAGTCTGGCGACATCACGATCGGTGAACTTGGTGGCGACGTTGTCACTTCAACGGGTTTCGGAGCAATTCGAATTGGCCACACGAAAGGAAACCTGAAGGTCGTCGGTCGAGGAGGGTGTGTTGACCTCACCGCCGGTTGTGAGGGTGGTGCCGATGTGGAAGGGATCAACGCCGACGTCTATGCAGCGAACATCGATCAGTCCTCACAGCTTCGACTTTCAGGCGGAAACGCCTGGATCGGAAAGTGCAACGGAGACATCTACGCGCAGTCGTCTGGCGGGAACATCAAGGTACAAAATGCCATTGGAAAGGTTGCCGGGTTTGCACTCGACGGTGATGTAAGAGTCCAGTTCGACGAGACTCCAACTAATGACTGCCGCTTTGGAACAACCGGAGGCGAGTTGGAACTCTTGGTGAGCTCCGAGGTCGCCGCCACGATCCGTACGACGGAGTCTGAGGTCGAAGGCTTTGAGTTGGTGGAGCTCGAAGACGTCGAAGATTCACTCTTCCAGCGACAACTGAACGGCGGTGGTTCGGTTGTTTCGGCAAAGGTTGATAGCGGTAGCTTCAACTTTGCCATCATGGAGCTCGGTGTAGGTGAAAGCCCCGATAAACACAGCCTCGGCGGTAGTGGCGTTCCGGAGAGCCTCGGCGGAAGCGGAGGATTGAGCAAGAACACCCGCAAGAACTTCCTCACCGCTCGTGAAAAACTGTCGGAGAATTCTGCCCCTGGGAAGATCACCAACGTCACCCTCGAGGAAGGCGGGCAGATGGATGGGTACTCGCTCTATCTCCCACTCTCATTTGACGAAAGCGAAGTCGATTATCCGATCCTCGTTTCCTTGGGTGGAGCGTGGACGGTCGGCAAGTCGATTGATGCCGTCAACAACTGGGGGCTTTCTCGATTGATTCGCGATGAGAGCGATTTGTCGAACGAACGCAACCGTCTCTTGCTTGACTCGTTCATCATTGTCGCGCCACATATCCAGGAAGGACAATACTCAGATCATCCGGAGACCGTTCAGCACATCATTGACTCGGTCGCAGAAAAGTACCGCGGTGATACGAATCGGGTGTACCTGACCGGCCTCAGTCGAGGCGGCCACGGGACTTGGGGATTGGCTGCGTCCCTACCAGATACCTTCGCGGCCGTCGTTCCGGTATCTGGAAGTTCTGATTATCTGAGCAACGTCGACGCATTCGATGACACTTCGGTTTGGATCGCGTGCAATACCGGAGATGGATACTACGAGGAGAACCGATCGGCTATCCAGAAGATCGAGCAATCAACGGAAGAAGAGTTCTTGGTGGTCAACGATCCCGATGTCAGCCAAACCGACTATCTGGACAAACGCTTCGTCTTCACTGCACCGCGTCGCGATCATCACGATGCATGGACTGAGCTTTATACGCGAAGCGAGCTCTACAAGTGGATGTTGCGGCAGTCAAAGGCAAACTAGCGCCTGCGAAAAATTCGTAAGCATCGCGTGATCAATAAGTGATGCATTTTCAAAGTACCCATCACGCTCCGTCGTGATGAGACGAAGAACAGATCAGTTACTGATCCCGCGTTGCTAACCTGATTTGCAAGGGTGAGTCTCCCCATGGCTCACTCTTTTTATGCAGACCTCATCGGAAACGGCGTCTGTACTCGCCGTCACGAATCCGAATCAGCGCAGTTCGCCCATGCTATGGAAGTCACGTATTTTTCGTATCGCTAATAGTATCGCAAATCCGTTGGATAAGGATTTCGAACACACTCTTGGAATCGACGCAGGTTAGACTTCGAGGGGTATCGCACTTTTGATCCTCTAGAGTTCACGTTGATGAAAGATTCATTCACGCGCATGGCGATGTTACGTCGAGCCAGGAAGTCGATTCGAAAGAGGAGATGTCGCCAACGCAGACTCTTCGAACGACTCGAAGTCCGGCATCTTCTCTCTGGCGATGCATCGCCAGGGCTCCGAATCGAATCGACGTTTGAAGCAGACAGCCTGCTTGTCCGCTTTCATGAAGGTTTTGCCGGAGCCTATGTGACAGCGCCCGATACTTCGCGATCTCTGAATGCAGTTCCTGGCCTGCAACAAATTGCGACACCGGAGCAATTGAACGTTAGTCAAGCAATCGAGTCGTATTCACTCCATCCTGGCGTCCTCTACGCCGAACCGAATTATTCGATCTCGTTATCCGCGACTCCGAACGACTCGAGCTATACCGACCTATGGGGGCTCAACAATGGTGGTCAGACTGGCGGTACGACCGACGCGGATATCGACGCTGCCGAGGCTTGGGATATCACGACTGGATCGCGTGATACGATTGTTGCCGTTGTCGATACAGGCGTCGATTACCTACATCCAGATCTCGCAGCCAACATGTGGGTCAATCCCGGTGAAGTGGCCGGAGATGGAATCGACAACGACGGAAATGGCTTCGTCGATGATGTCTACGGGTACAACTTTGTTTCAAACAATGGAAACCCGATGGATGATCATGATCACGGGACGCATGTCGCCGGGACGATCGGGGCCGTTGCCAACAATGGGGTCGGAGTGGTCGGCGTCAGTTGGGACGTGCAGATCATGGCGGTCAAATTCCTCGATGCGCGGGGCGGAGGATCCACGGGCAATGCGATCGCTGCGATCCAATATGCCGTCGATAACGGCGCAACGATCTCTAACCACAGTTGGGGATTTAACGGCGGCTTTTCACAAGCGCTCGCTGACGCAATTGAGTACGCGAGGCAGGCGGATCACCTCGTTATCGCCGCAGCCGGGAATGGGGGACGGGATCGGATTGGGGATAACAACGACGCGGTGCCCTTCTATCCGGGGAACTTTCCGAACGAGAACTTGATCTCGATTGCCGCGACCGATCACAACGACCAGCTGGCATCGTTCTCTAATTTTGGTGCGACGCAGGTGGACTTGGGCGCGCCTGGGGTCGCCATCCTCAGCACGACTCGCAGTGGCGGCTACGAAACGTTCAGCGGAACCTCTATGGCGACGCCTCACGCCAGTGGCGTCGCTGCGCTTCTGCGTAGCGCGTATCCCGGCTGGACATACGATCGTGTTCGTGATCGCTTGCTCGACACCGTTGATCCGCTGGACGCACTTCAGGGGATCACCACGACCGGCGGTCGACTCAATGCGGCTTCGGCTGTCGCGATCGACACAACCGGACCGGTGGTGGTTCAGCAGACGCCCGCCGGTGATGTGATGCGTGCTCAAGGCAGCTTACAGATCAGCTTCGATGAACGTCTCGATACCGCCAGTTTCACCGTCAGTGACATCGCGAGTTTCAATGGCCCGAGTGGACCGATTGTTCCCTCACAGATCGTTGCGGTGCCGGGAACGAGGGGTAAAGACTTTGAAGTCCGATTCCCACAGCAAGTCGCGCTCGGAAGCTATGAACTCGTCCTGGGCACGAACATCTTGGACGTGTTTGGCAATCCAATGGATTCGGCTGCAACACTCTCGTTTAACATCATTCCTGATACTGTTGGACCCTACATTGAGTCCACGCTGCCCGATCAAGCAACGGATCAGCCTACGGATCGCGTGCGTGTCATTTTTGATGAACCAATTGATGCAACAACCTTTACTCCGGAGGACATCGAAGCGTTTACGGGACCCGGGGGAACGGTCAGCGTGTTGTCGATCGAAGAGGTATCGTCCAGCGAGTTTGACGTGGTGTTCCCAACGCAAGACGCTCAAGGGATTTATCAGTTCACCGTCTCGGGCGATATTTCTGATCCCGCCGGAAACAAACTGGATCAGGACCGTGATGGGCTGCAGGGAGAGGCAATCGATGACGAGTTGACTGTCTCGTTTGAACTGCAACGTTGGCTTTACGCCGACCACGTCGTCGACTTCAGTTCGCAATACACCACAACGCTTTGGTCAGCGGCTCAGGCACTCGGCCCGCCGGATACTTTTAACTACGGAGACATAGAAACTGCTTGGGCGCCGCGAAGCGAGAACGGGACGAGCGAGTTTCTGACTCTGGGATTTTCCGAACCGCTTTTAGCGAGCGGTGTAGTGATCCGCGAAACTTTCGGAAACGGATTTGTACGTTCGATCGAACTTCGCGACGAGAAAACAGGTCTATTCCATCTTGTTTCGCAGCCGATCGATGACAGTCGGCCTGGCACACCTGTTGACTTCCTTGTGACGTGGCCGCAAACGAGTTTTGGTGCCGATGCGATCCTAATCACGATCGATACGGACCACGATTTGAATGCGTTTGAAGAAATTGATTCCGTGCAGCTTCGCGGTTGGTCCGTTCCGGATCTGGATGGCGCACGCGTTCTGTCGTCTTCGGTTTCGGGCAGCACCGAAGGCCCGGTCGATCGCATCGAGTTGTCCTTTGATGAACCGATCGCGGACGGGACATTCACGCTGGAGGATGTTTCCAATTTGGTTGGCCCTGAAGGTGAAGTACCGATCGAGCAAGTGAATCGATTGACGAGCACTCGCTACGAAGTCGTATTCCCTCCACAGTCCACATTCGGTGACTACTCGATGTCAGTTGGTCCTGACATTGTCGATTTGCAGGGGCTGCCGATGAATCAGGACAGGGACGAATTCGATGGTGAAATAGTCGATGACGCGTTCGCAATCGGTTTTCGAGTCGAAAAGTGGCAGTATGCGGGCGAAGTGATCGACTACAGTTCTCAATACAGTCCGAATTCCTGGTCCGCCTCTGAAGTCCTCGGTCCACCGGATTCGCCGATCTATGGTGACCAGAGGACCGCTTGGGCGCCCGCGAATATGAACGGAACGACTGAGTTTGTGAGCGTCTCGTTCCCCGAGCCAGTCCTTTCCAGCGGCGTGATGGTTCGCGAGACTTTCGGTAACGGCTTCGTGCGAGGCATCGATCTTCGCGATGCCGACACGGGCGGTTGGACGTCGATGTCGATTCCGGCCGATCAAAGTCAGCCGGGGCAACCCGCAGAGTACGTTGCCACTTGGCCACTCACGGATTTTGAAGTCGACGGGGTCCGCGTCCAAATTGACACCGACCAAACCGCTAACTTCGAAGAAATCGACGCGATCCAGCTGCGCGGAGTGCCCGCGCCAGACTTGCAAGGCCCTGCCATCATCGAATCCGACCCTGAATCCGGACACCCGGGACCGCTCGACCACATCGATCTGGTCTTCAGTGAAGCGATCAATGAGAACACGTTCACGGCCGAAGATGTCGAGACTCTGCGGGGACCATCTGGGCCGATTTTGCTCTCTTCAATCACCAAACTGGCGGACGACCGTTTTCAGCTCTCGTTCCCAGAGCAAACTGAAAAGGGCAGCTACCAACTCAGGATTGGTTCGGCGATTGAGGATCTGTACGGAAACCAAATGGAATCAGCGTTTGACTTGTTCATCGAATTGGAACTTTGGCAATACGCTTCCTCCGTGATCGATTTCAGTTCGCAGTACAGCGCGACGAGTTGGTCGGCCGCACAGGCGTTGGGAGCCCCTGATACGCTCATCTACGGAGATGCCCGCACGGCGTGGGCACCGTCATCCATTAACGGAACAACGGAAACATTGACCCTCGGTTTTGACACACCCGTTCAGTCTTCGGGGGCCATCATTCGCCAAACCTTTGGCAACGTTTTCGTTCTTCAGATTGATGTCGTTGATGCGTCATCGTGTAATTTCGAAGTTGTTTCGACGGCGACGGAT
>JBCCOI010000147.1:0-13601 GCA_039025515.1 Planctomycetota bacterium | reverse complement strand
TTTTGATGGCGGCGTTTGGGGACGGGTGGAGCTCTTGAGGTCGGTTCCCGATTTCGGCCAATTGCAAGTGTTGCGTTCGGCAACGGTGGTGGTGGACGGATCGACGCTGGATTACCCGTTACTTCTTGACATCGATTCGTCGGCTTGGCATTTAAGCGGCGGTGCGGACGTGACGCTTTCGGGCGTGGAGGACTACTTCAACGATTCAGTGCGATCGCTTCGCGCCGAAGGTACCGGAAGCGTGCTGTCGCTCCCGAATTTGGAAACGATCAGTAGTTCGCTGGGGCAGTATGTCACGACACGTTTCGAGGCACTTGGCGGCGGGACAGTTCAAATCGGCTCGGAGGTGAGCCAGACGCATTCAAGCGGTTCGGTGCAGTTCATCGCCGACGGCGGCAGTGAATCGATCACCAGCGTTTTGGACGTCACGAACCTGACGCAGTTCGAGGGCTATTTCAACAATTCGATCAGTGGTTTCTTTTCGAGCGACGGGGGGAACATTCGCGTTGGAACTTCGGTTCAGAAAACCAATGTTTCATCGGCGAATGTCGAAGTTGACGTGGTCAGCCAGATAGAAACCCATTCGTTTTCCACGGGCGACTTCGTCACGGTGCGCGGTGACGGTGCGATCCGAGGCGATTTGGTTGGCAACGCCCAAATCGAGCCGGGTTCACCCCAGGGCGGACTATCGGTTGTGGGGGCGTTTCATCAGGCTACTGGTGGCCATTTGGTTGTCGAAATTGCCAGTTCGGAGTTCGATCACTTGGTGGTTGATGGCCGAGCGAGTTTGAGTGGCTCATTGGAAGTGATTCCGACGGACGGCTTCATTCCAACCGTTGGACAAGAATTCCACATCCTCGAAGCCGCCGGTATCGATGGTGTCTTTACCGAAGTGACCGGGACCACATTTGGGGATGGTGTCAAGCTTCAGCCCGAGAGCCGCGCGGACGGTCTATTCCTGGTGGCCGTTCCTGATCTTGGCCCCAAGGTCATCGGGATACTTCCGGCCGATGATGCACGGCACGAATTCAGCTTTATCGAAGTTTCTTTCGATGAACCAATCAACTTTGAATCGCTCGACCGAACCGATGTGGTTTTGGAAGGTCCAGGTGGTTCGATCGAGATTGAGAACCTCATTGGAACCTCAAGCACGTCATTCCGAATTGAGTTTGCGACTCAAACGGCACCCGGTGATTACTCGATCGCCGTTGGACCGCAAATCGAGGACGAGGCGGGCAATTCCATGGACCAGGACTCCGATGGTAACGGTGGCTTGGCGATGGATGTTTACGCTGGAACCGTTACTTTGACCGTTCCTGAAAACCCCGTGGTTTCCTCCCAATCACCATCCGGTTTGGAAACGACGCCGCCCACCTCGTTGACACTCCAGTGGTCGGTCCCCCTACTCGCTGGAAGCGCGGAGGATGCGGAAAACTTCACGCTGACGCATCTGGGCCCGGATCAGCGTGTCGGTGGCGGCGATGATCTGATCGTCCCGGTGGTTTCGAATTACGACGAAGCGACACGGTCCACGACACTACAAACGACAGATGTCGCGTTTGTTCTTCCCGACGGTCATTATCAACTGACGGTTCGGTCGGGCCCATCGGGTGTTCGGAATGCCGCCGGCGGCCAACTCGACGGAAATGATGATGGTCTGCCGGGTGACGACTATGTCGGTAGCTTCCGAGTCCGCTCCCAAGTGGCTGCGGCAACGCTTCGCTTGGATTCGGCGAGCGATTCCGGTGTTTTTGCCGACGACGGACTGACAAACATTTCGGACCCCGTTTTCGAAGCGACCGTCAACCAGATTGGGGTGCTCGAGTTCGACGCCGATGGCAATGGGACTTTCGAGGAAACCGTTTTCGCTTCGGAACCTGGAACCTATCTCTTCGAAACGTCCTATCAAGGCGACGGGGTACATCACCCTGGAATTCGATTCTGGCCGTCCATCGGATCACGAGTATTCGTCAGCCATTCCTTTGAACTGGACCGCGAGCCCCCGACGTTCGTGCCGGGTGCCGCAACCGAACAGGCTCCTGTCTTGTTCCGCGAAGTTCGCTTTTCCGAATCAGTGACTCACAGCGATGGAGGTACGGCCTCGGGACCGCTCGATTTGTTGCTGGAAGGCCCATCCGATCAGTCCATCGACTTGCGAGGTGTGATCGGAAGCGAAGAGGTTTACGAGCTCTCTTTCGCCCCATTATCGGTTGACGGGCATTATGTTCTCACGAGCAATCTCGAGATCTACGACCGAGCCGGTAACCGGATGGCGGACCCGCTAAATGACCCATTCGAGGTGTTGGGAGACACGGTGGCTCCCGTCGTGTCCGATGTGTTTCCGCTCGGTCAAACCAACCTGGATATCGAAAGCGTTTTCGTCGAGTTTAGCGAGCCGATGGATTTCGATAGTTTGACGGTTTCTCGTGTCCAGATACGGTCACCGGATAGTGCACCGGAGGTCTCCGTTGTCGGGGTGCAGCGTGTTGAAAGTTCTGATGAACGATTTGAATTCGTTCTCAGCGAGACTTTACGAGTTACCGGCCAGTACACTGTCACGCTCGACCGCGAGATTTCGGATCTTTCCGGCAACAAGCTCGGCAGCTCCTATTCGGCCGGTTGGACAATTGACAAGACGGGTGCCCAAATCACGTCGGCGGCCCCAAGCGGTGTTTTGGAACGCGTTGTCGATTTCGTCGACGTGACATTTGATAGTCCGATCGACGCCTCAACCTTTGACAGTGGCGATGTGTCCGTGATCGGGCCCGAAGGCCCCGTTCCGGTCGGCCGGCCGGTGCGTTTTTCGCCGACCACATTTCGCGTTCCCATCGCCCCGCAACGTGGCAATGGCCCGTACACGCTGCGGGTTGATCCCGACGTTCGCGATCTCGCTGGCAATCCGCTGGACCAGAATGGCAATGGGGTGGCCGGTGAGGCGGACGATGGATTCACGCACTCGTTCACAGTTTCGCTACCCAATCTCTCGGTCCTTGAAACGCCAACGCTCACCGATCCGAGCGAAGTTCCGCTTGCTGAGGCTGATCTGGGGACGATCTTTCACGTGGCCTGGTCTGTTGAAAACGATGGAACCGCGGCCGCATTCGGGGAGATCCGTGATCGGGTTTATCTTTCGGCCGATGAGATTCTCTCCTTGGATGATCTGAGTCTCGGCGAGGTTCTGCGTTCCGAGGCTGATCGGCTTTCAGTCGGCGAGTCCTACGAGGTCTCGACGTCGGTCATGATCGCACTCGATGACGGAATCGAGCCGGGCGACTATTTCATTTTGGTTCGATCCGACGCATCCGGCGCGCTCGTTGAGGCGAACGAAACGGACAATGTCGCGTCGGTGGCAATCGAGTTGACCTATCCGCCGTTGCCCAACCTGGTGGTTTCGGACGTCGCCGGATTTGAGGAAGCCATCGCAGGGCAACCGATCGAATTGTCTTGGAACATCGCCAATATCGGTGATGCGGAGGCGGTCGGACCATGGATTGAGCGGGTGTTCTTGGCAAATGACGTCGACAGTTCCCAGGGGCAGTTGCTGGCAACTTGGAGTCGCTCGGAAACGCTCGCGGCGGGGCAGTCGGCTTCGCGATCGGAAGTTGTCACGATTCCAACGCAGTCGCTCAACGGTGACGTCTATTTCGTGGTGGAAGTGGACGCGGGTGAAGCCGTTTTCGAGTCGAATGAATCAAATCGATTCGCCAGTGTCGAGTCGATTTCGATTCCCTCGCGGCTGGATCTCGATCTGGAAGAGAATTTGGTCGTTGAGGGTGGAAGCCGGATTCGCGGCACGCTGACTCGGAACGGTGATGTTTCGCTGCCCTTGATCGTCGATCTCACTGCGTCGGTTCCCGAACAGGTGGAACTTCCGTCGACGGTGACGATCCCCGCCGGTCAGCACTCCGCGAGGTTCTTTATTGCCGCGATTGATGAGTCGATTGCGGACGCAAACTTGACGATCGCCCTGACGGCAAATGCGACGGATTTTCCACCCACCTCGGGTGTGATTGAGGTGATCAATGACGATCTCGCAAGTCTCGGTGTCACCTTCGAAACGAATCGGATTTCCGAAGGTGGCGTGGTCGAGGGGACGGTCACGAAAGAGTTCCCTGCGGAGACCGACACCATCGTCCAGCTCTCTGCCGACGACCCGGAACAACTAGAAATTCCGGCTAGCGTTGTCATTCCAGCCGGCGAAACGGAAGCGTCATTCAATGTGCTCGCAATCGATGATTCGTGGGTCGAGCACGTGACACAATCTTTCGTTTTTGCGGTGGCAGCGAATCACGAATCTTCACACACAGAAATTTTGATCGAGGAAAGCGATCTTGTCGTCCTGTCGATCGAGTTGCCCGGGCGTGTCTCGGAGGGCTCGGACGGCGCTGGCTTCTTCGCAAATCTTTCGAGGAGTCTTGTCTCGGACCAGTCCGTCGACGTGGAGCTGGTTTCTTCAGACCCGTCGCTGTTGCAGGTGCCATCAACGGTCACGCTACCGGCAGGCCAGGCGGCGATAACGCTTCCGTTTTCGATTACCGACGACGAATTCGTTAACGACATTCGATCCGTTTCGATCACCGCGAGTGTCTTACCAAGCCTCGGTGGATTGCCGTTTGACGCGGGATCGGCAAACGCCACGACCGAGGTGTTCGATGACGACGGGCCCGCGATTGCGGTGACACTTCAGCGGGGGACCGTTGCGGAGGGACGCTCCGTGCTGGCAACGGTGAGTCGCAACACAAGCGATGTTTCCGAGGCTGTTGTCATTTCGCTGAATGCGGACCAGGCTGAGGAGATTCATTTTCCTGAAACGGTCACGATTGAGGCGGGGCAGTCATCAGCCGTGTTTGAGTTGACCGGTGTTCGCGATGCCGTCAGTGACGGGGATCAAATGGTGACGGTGACCGCGGACGCCGATGGGTTCGCATCCGGCGTGGCAATCCTCTTGGTCGAAGACGGAACCCTGCCCGATTTGGTTGTCTCCAGTCTTCAAACCGCTCGTCCCAACGCGGCAACCAATGAAGACGTCAACGTAAATTGGGCGCTCCAGAACGATGGATTCGCGCCGGCACAAGGATCCTGGACACAACGCGTTTTTCTGAGCGATGACGCGATGATCGGGAACGATTTGTTGGTACGTCAATTCTCGTATGACGGGCCACTTGGCCTGGGGCAGTCTTACGAACGTTCGGCTCCGATTCGCATGCCCAACGAAGCAGGCGAATACTGGGTCGTGATCGAGACGGATGTTGCCAACACGGTCCAAGAGGGATTGGAGTCCAATAACGTCCGGATTTCTGCGGAGCCAATTGTTGTCGAGCTTGCCTATTCGGCGTCGGTCTCTACGGATGTGGAAATCGCACCCGCAGATACTTCGGTCGCCCTGTCAGGTTCGGCAAATCTGTCAGATGGCTCGCCGGCTCGGTGGAAGGAAGTCAGCGTGCATGTCGAAGTTCGCGGAACCAAGCGGGTGCTTCCCGCGATCACCAACGCGGATGGTGAGTTTGATGTTCTATTTACACCACTTCCCGGTGAGGGTGGGCAATACAGTGTTGCGGCGTCGCATCCGGGTGACCGCAATCCGGTGCCTCAAGACTTCTTCCAATTGGTCGGAATGCGAGCTGAACCGGCTTCGCAGCAGATCCGCGTTCAGGAAGGTGCCGAAGCCGCGTCGGGTGAATTGTTGCTTCGAAATCTTGCCGACCTGCCCCTGTCGGACCTGATCATTGAAGTCGTCGATGTTCCGGAGCATCTCGTGGTTGTCGCCGATTTGGTCGGGAGCGATTTGGTCGGGGACAGTGAAACCATTGAAGCCCTGGGGACGCGACGGCTTGCCTACACGGTCATGGCGACGGACGCGTCCTCGCGTTTCGTTGAGTTCGCAATTCGCGTCCGAAGCGACGAAGCGCCACCGGTCACCATTCCCATTGGCGTGGAAGTGGTTCCTCTCGTTTCGCGTCTGGTCAGCAACCCAACTCGTCTCGCCGCGGGCATGCCGGTCGGCGGGCAAACCTCGGTCGAGTTCACGATTACAAATCAGGGCGGTTTGGAAACCGGGGAACTCCATGTGCTTCTTCCCGATAACGCGGACTGGCTCACGCTTGCAACTGGGGCCGAACTGGATTCACTCGCACCAGGCGAATCCGCTCCGGTGACTTTACTTTTGACGCCGCCGATTGATCTTGACTTAACGGCCTATGATGGAGGCCTGATCGTTCGTGGGTCCGACTCGGAAATCTCGATACCGTTTCGTTTTCGAGCGGTGAGCGAATCGGTGGCGGACTTAAGGATCGCGGTGACCGATGAGTTTTACTATTTCACCGACGAGCAACCGCTGGTCCAGAATGCAACGGTCCGCTTGCTTGACGCGATCACCGGTGAGGAGATCGCACGAAGTTCGCCAACGAGTGGTGGCGAAGGAGAATCCATACCGGAAGGCGAAGCGACATCCTTCACGGACAGCGAAGGACGGATCACCTTTACGGGAATTCCCGAAGGTCCCTACACGCTTGAGGTGAGCTCCGAGGATCACGAAACCTATCGCAATAGCATCCGTGTCGAAGCCGGTGCATTGAACCAGCAAGAGGTTTTCATCTCACGAAACTTAGTTCAATACACCTGGACCGTCGAAGAGATTGAAATAGAAGACCGAACTCGAATCACGATTGAGGCGGAATTCGAAACGAATGTACCCGCACCGGTCGTGACCGTTGACGGACACATCGATTTGGCCGGCTTGACGGTGATCGGTCAAACACAGCAGTTTGACTTTCGGGTAACCAATCACGGTTTGATTCAAGCCGAGGACGTCGCGCTCGAGTTTGGAAGTCATCCGTACTACGAAATCATTCCTCTTGTGGACGTCATTGGAGTTCTGCCGGCGAAAAGCGAGCTGACCATTCCCGTTATGGTGACACGGATCGGCGGTCTGGCCGCTGGCGGCCCTGGAGAAGGGGAGTCCGTGCCTGTGCCGTGCGCCATCGAGGCGAGGTTGGTATGGAGTTACGACTGTGGCCGCACGATCATCAAGTTCGCCCCACTGGCGGTGCTTAATGTGGGCGGTGATTGCACAAGGGAGTTTTCGCCGGTACCACCGCGCCCGGTGTCTATCGGCGACGGTGAGAGAACCGAAGGCGGTCCACCTTCGGTTGTTCCCGTCGCGGTTTCCGGCACTGATATCTGTGATTTTTGCCTCGATTTTGATTTGGGAACATTCGATGCGACACCGTGGCTGAAACCCGCCGAGATTGCCATTGAGAAGTATGTCGAGTTCCAGGTTCCTCCGCTTTTGGGACGATTTGACGTCACTCTTGAAGCGGAGGCATCGGTTGCACTTTGTTGCACCGAAGATGATGAACAAGGTTTTTCTGTCGATGGAAGAGTGTTTGGTGAAGCTGCTGCGGGTTGGAGTGATGCGCAGGAATTTGGGCCGGATTATTCTTTTACTGTTAGTGAAGAACTTGGAATTTCAATCGATGTTTCCGCAAAACTTTCTTATGAATACGCCGTACAAGTATTCACCAATGCAACGGGAACAATTGAAAAAGAATGTGATGGCGAATTTTGCGGCACTGCTGAGGTTGGTGTGGGGTTCCGAACGAATGCGTCTGCGGAAATTGAGGGCACGGCGAAGTTCAATCTTGGAGGCAATATTGAAGATTCACGGAAATTCTTGAAGGACAATTACGGCATTGACTTAGCTGAGCCTAGTTTGGCACTTCTCGATGTGCGGGGTAATGTTGAATTACAAGGGCCAAGCGCTTCGGCCACGATCGGATACGATTTCTGTGAGGATCGTCTCACGGGGAATCTCTGTTTCGACGGCGTCTTCTTGGCGGGCAGCTTCGAAATTCAGTTTGGCGGAAAAACGATTGCAACGAGACAGATCGATGAGTTATTCGGCGAAAACGACCCCGATGACCGCTATTATCTGATTGACAAGTACTGCCTTTTTGATGAACCGGAGGAGGATGAAAATAAGAACCCCGGTCAGCATCGTTACTCAAAGTCTGAGGATGTTCCGTCTGCAAAGCTCGGCGTCGAATACGACTATGCTCGCATCGCGAATGATCTTGTCTCGGTAGCCGCGAGCATGGGAGCAGGCGACGGAGTCTGCGCGTCGGTAAAGCTTGAAATTAGCCAGGAAGCAATCCTCACACGTTCTGCTTTTCGAGCTTCTCTGGGCCTTTTGAACCAGTCGGCGAACGACTCACTCGAGGATCTGTTTGTCGAAGTTTTCGTCTTCGATGAGAGCGGCAGGAACGTCAGTGACTGGTTCAGTATTGAAGCACCCGTATACGATGAGATTGGTGTCGTGAATGGGCTCGGAGTCCTTGGGCCCAATCGTGAAGGGAGTGTCTCGTGGCAGCTGGTCCCATCGTCTGAGGCAGCGTTGTCAAGTCCAACGCGATACTTCGTTGGTGGGGCAATGTCTTATCGGCTTGGTGCAGATCGGGTTGAAGTCGATTTGATTGCGGTTCCAATCACCGTGCGGCCGCAAGCCGAGCTCTCGCTCAATTACTTCCTGCAGCGGGATGTGATTGGTGATGACCCGCATACCTTCGAGGTGGAGCCTTCCGAGCCGTTTACGCTTGCGGTTCAGGTTCGCAACGATGGCGCCGGCGAGGCAAGCAACCTGCAAATCGAATCGGCCCAGCCACGAATTGTTGAAAACGAGAAGGGGCTGTTGGTCGACTTCACCATCACCGGTGCACGCGTCAACGGCGAAGAGAAAAAGCGAACGTTGACGGCGGAATTTGGAAACATCGAGCCCGGCGAGATTGCCGTTGCCGAATGGGAGCTTGAGTCCACGCTGCAGGGGCTGTTTGTCAATTACGATGCGACGTTCGAACATGTTTCCAGTTTGGGTGACAATCGCTTCAGCCTCATTCGGGACGTTCAGATCCATGAGTTGATTCAGACCGTGGATGCGGCTCCGGGGGCATCGGCGGACGGGCTGCCAGATTTCCTCGTCAATGACCTTCCCGACCCGCAAGACCTTCCCGATACGCTCTATCTTTCGGACGGAAGCGTGGAGATCGTGCAGTTGGGAATCGTCCAAGATATTGACCCACCGCCGACGCTCTCGGATCTTCGAATCGATGTCTCGGTCACGATGGACGACGACGGATGGTCCTATCTGCATTTTGAGGACCCGAGTGCGGGCAGCATGACCTTGATCGGTGTGGAACGCCCCGACGGAACCATGCTGCCGCCGGAAAACTTTTGGCAGACGGATCGCACGTTTGTTGGCGGGGGCTTGCGGCCCGTTCTTGAAGACAAACTTCATCTTTTGGATTTTGCTGGGCCGGATCGCTACACCTTGATCTTCAACAATGGAGATCGGATCGGTCCAAGTGTTGTCGCCTTTGGTGGTGTGACGCCCAATCCAACGACACAAGCGGTCGATTCAGTGGTTGTCGAATTCGACGAACCACTTTCCGTGGGCACGTTCACCGATGACGATTTCCAGCTCCTTCGAAACGGCGAGCCCATTGAGACCATCGGATTGACCATCTCGAGTCTCGGGGACGGCGCATTCGAAGTTGCGGGTCTGTCCGCCTATACATCACAAGACGCGGTTTATGAGTGGATCGTGGATGCGGCCGGCGTGACCGACTTGGTGGGGAATGTGGGCGGCGAGTCGGCGAGCTATCGGTGGGTCAAGGGAGAGGCCGCGCCCACGATCCTGGATCTTTCAGGAATCGAGTCTGGACGATCGAACGAACTGCATCGTTTCTTGGAGATTGAGTTTTCGAAGCCGATTTTGGCGAGCAGCTTTTCTGCTGACGACGTGATGCTCGTTCGAAACGGAGTCGAGGTGACGGACCTGGAACTCCAAGTTTCGCAGGTGGGCGAACGGAACTATCAGGTCGATATCCTTGACGAACGAATCGAAATGGATGGCGACTATCGGCTCACCGTCGCGGCGACCGGCATCACCGATATCGATGGCTTAGCGGGCGTCGGTGATGCCCAAACGGAGTGGACACTTGATCGCACGGCACCCGTTTTGATCGAGGTGATCGAACCGGCGACCAATCCCCGAAACATCGTGGTGCAGCACCTGGACATCCGATTCAGTGAATCGATCGACGTCGGCAGTCTGGGCGTTGACGACTTGAGCTTGACGCGGGTCGGAAGCCCCGGGAATCTGCTTGAGGGAGATCGTCGCGTGACGTTTGAGGATCGCGGCGACGGGGTGTACCGCATCGGGGGCTTGAACTGGGTCCAAGCATTTGTAGCGCAGCCACAAGTTGCCGAGTTCCAGTTTTCGATCGACGGCAACGGTGTCAGGGATTTGGCGGGGAATCCGGCGGGAGAAGTGCATACCGCTGCGTGGATCATCGATTTAGACGCGCCCAATCCGCCATCGGACCTTCGTCTTTCGACAATTTACGGACCGGTCGTGGATGGCCGCGTCCCTTTGCGCGAAGCCATCATCCACGTCACCTTGTCGGAGCCGGGACTCACCGTCGCCATCGAGAGTCTCACGTCGGGCGACACCCTGGTCAGGCAGCGGATTGACACCACCGATCTGCAATTGCCGATCGAGTTTTCTGGGGATGGCCGGCAGCGTTTGCTTGTGCGAGTCATTGATGCGGCGGGCAACATTTCAGAGACACTTATCGAAGATTTGTTTGTGGAGATCACACCGCCATGGGTCGACTCGGTCCAAGGCATTCCGGATCGTTACACGAACACAAGTCTTGGCGATGTGACATTGCGTTTGCTCGCGCCGGTGGATCCGGCAAGTGTTGATGTGAATCAAATTTCGTTGATTCAAGATGATTCTTCGAACTTGATCGACGAGAGTGTTTCCATCGAGGTTCATTCGAACGGGCTTGCATTCACCATTCATGGGTTGGAGACGCTGACGAGCTCGGAGGGGCGATACCAGCTCGATCTGGACTTGCGAAACCTTCGCGGTCTTTCGGGAAACACCCTGTCGGAACGGCGACGCTTCAACTGGGTCCATGACGCGAGTCCGCCTGAAAGCCACGTTCGGACGCTCGCCCCAACGCAGTCGCTGCCAACATTTGTGATCATGGTGGAAGGAACGGACCCAGGCCTGAACGATGGGCTCGTCGGTTCGGGAATCGACTCGTACGATTTGTTCGTGTCCGAGGATGGAGGGGCGTTTGAGTGGTTTGAGACGCTTGAGGCGACGTCGTCATCGACCACGTTCACCGGAAGTCAGAACCGTTCTTACGAGTTCTACAGCCGGGCTCGAGACACGGCTGGAAACGTGGAATCGACGCTCGGAATCGCCGATGCTGAGACAACCATTCCCAGATTGGGACCCGCAATTGAATCGAGCCGCATCCAGGGGCCGGTCATCTCGCGATCGTCGGTGGATGAGATTGAAGTTTTGTTTGTCGGGCAAACCAATCTCCAAGATCTAATCACCGATCGAAGGATTTCGAGTGTCTTCACATTGACGCATCTCGGGATGGATGGGAATGCCGGTTCCCCGGCCACGATTCCGACCCGCTCGAGTCAGTTCCGATACGACGTTGATGAATCAACCGGTATCGGGCAACTGACCTGGTCCTTGGACTCTTTCCAAGGCATGACGGACTCTCTCGAGGATGGGATTTATCGGGTCGAACTAGACGCCGATGCGTTGACCGATCTTGCGGGCTTTTCTCTCGATGGAGACGGCGACGGAAGGAGCGGTGGATCGTATCGCTTCGAGTTCCACCGACTCGCCGGGGATGTGGATGGGAATGGGATTGTCGGCCCGTCTGATGCCCATTTTGTCGTCGAAAGAATCGGGGCCCGTGTCGGGGATGCGGCATGGAATGTCGATGCCGATGTGGATCGCGACGGAGAGATCACGGTACTGGATCGTGACCTAGTCCTCGAATCTCTGGATGAATTGATTGTTCCGGAGCTCCCCACGCCATTGCCCACGGATGAATTGACCCGATTCGACGTCGGTCGCGACGGCTTGGTGACGCCGCTTGACGCATTATTGGTTCTAAACCAGCTTCGACGCATGAGTTCGGAACATGTCGATGATGGTTCGGCTCCACTTCCCGATGGCGTCGCACGATTTGATGTAACTCGAGATGGCGAGATTTCACCGCTGGATGCGTTGCAAGTCATCAACCAGATCCGACGCCGCCGGCAACATCTCCAGACTCAAGCAGAGGGTGAGTTTGCTCAGCAGCGGTTGATTCAAACACAACACATGATTCACGACGGAGCGATTGCAGCCGTCGATGCACTCGTCGGAGAAACGTATCCGCAACGCACCCGAGTCGATTGGCTTGAGCTGCTCGCACAAGATCGATTAGTGATGCTTGGGAATTCATAAGAAATGCATGGGCAAGTCACCCTTGATGAACAGGGTTAATAGATCTCGGTCTTTGAAGAACCAAGCCGGCGGGAAAATAGGGCAGAGAATTTCTGTCCCGGATTTTCCTGCCCAACCTTGTGCACCAAGACCGTCAACCTTAGACCTGACATCCGGCTGCTTGCGTCCGGCCGCTGACAATCAATAAGTGCACTGTTCCAAATCGTCCTGTAGCCTGTGTGCAGTAAGCAGGCGGCCGATACAAGTGGCATTGCTGTACACGTGATCACCGTCTTGGTCCATTCGGGGCGGACTTCGTTCTGATCGTGGTTGGAAAGAAGAGATCCAAATGTCAAAAGAGTTCAATGACAACACGCGTCGGGACCCGACAGCGAGCGAGTCCAGTGAGCGGTCCTCTTCCTCCATCGAGCCCAGCCGCGAACTGACAGACAGGTACCGCATTCGCGAAAAAATCGGAGAGGGTGGGTTTGGCATCGTCTATGCGGCCGAGCAAGTGAATCCCGTAAGACGCCGGGTTGCTGTGAAGGTGATCAAGCCGGGCATGGATTCAAAGTCGGTCATCGCGCGATTCGAAGCGGAACGCCAAGCATTGGCCGTTATGAACCATCCCGGCGTGGCAACGCTTCGTCATCACCAATGCCGGCATATCCATTGATTGGCCCGATGGTGACGGAGAGTCGGGTTTCGTGCTTGACCGTGGCCGGATCCAACAAGTCCGCCATCGCCCCGCAGATGGTGCGGCAAGCGTGACCTTTGATCTCCCGTCCGAGTACGAGGTACATCCGAATGCTGTGTGGGTTTGCAAGGGTGGGTCGCCCGTTGTGATGGGAGACACTGGGGAGCGCATTGCCATCCTGCATTTTGACGACGCTGGGATTGCCACGCTCTCCGAGCTGCCGGGCATTGGACAACGAATCGGAGCGATCTGGAGCGACCCGGAACGTGGAATCGTGCGAACCATCAATGATGATTGGTCGCGTTCAGAGTATGAATTCACGTTGGAAGGTGATATGACGCGAACCAAGCAATGGCTGAAAGGATCGAGCCTTCTAACTTCACGCCGGCTTCTCGTCGACGACACCAATGACCGCACCTTCGTCGGGAGCTACTGCGGATGGGTTAGCGCCTTCGATTCATCACGACGGACGCTACTCTGGACGAAGCCCTTGACCCCCGTATCAACCCTCCCGCGGGCATTTCGATTCGGCGAGCTCGCGATGAGCCCCGACGCGTCGCTACTGTTCGCATCAGCCAACGCTAAGAAGGTCTGGATCCTCGA
>JBCCOI010000146.1:0-13676 GCA_039025515.1 Planctomycetota bacterium | reverse complement strand
GAGTTCACTGAACACGGCGAGTGCGTCGCGTCGTGAAGGTTTCCGTTCGATCGCCCGCTCGAGAGCTTCGGCCGCCGCGTCGCCTCGACCAACAGAAATCAACGCGCGACCTAAGTGAAAGCTGACCATGGGATCGTCGCTTCGCAGTGCTTCAGCTTGCTGCAAGGATTGAGCCGCTTCGGCGTCTTGACCTCGCTGCAGAAGCAACAGCCCCCTTAGCATCGCCTTTGAGCCCGCCATCTCTCCGCTAGCATCAACATCGTCTTGTAAGTCAGCCAACAACTCATCCAACGAGCCAGCTTGGATATGGTAGGCATAGACTCGGTCAAGTGCCGTGCCGGGGACGGGGCGTCGCAGCAATACCTGTAAGAATCGATCGGCGATTTGACGCTCTTTCGTCGCGGCGGCTGATTCTTCCGCTGCAGTGTTTTCTTGGGCTGCGGTGTTTTCTTGCGCCTGCGATACGGTATCGATAACCACAACGACTGCGGCCGCAAAGAGAATGCAGACGCTTACGCGCTGACGAAACCTTGTGAAGCAATCTTCGAAAAAACGGATGGGCATCGTTTTTGTTCCAATGGGGTGCATCGATTCCGATACGCTATGTGAACGCGTTCTCATCCGAGATGCAATGCTTTGTATTTAATACGACCAAAACATTCATGCTTCCGGTAATAGAATTTTTCCAGCTTCGCCACGGACCAATACTTTATGAACGATATCGCTCCCGAACTTCGTGAACGGTTGCAGGACTTTCGGAAAGACTTTCAGCGTTTACGTGATGAGTTGGCGAAGGTGATTGTCGGGCAAACCGCGATCGTTGACGGCGTTTTAACCGCGATGGTCGCGGGCGGTCACGTATTGCTGGAAGGTGTTCCCGGTTTGGGAAAAACACTGTTGGTGCGAACGCTTGCCGACGTGATCGACTCGAGCTTTTCTCGGATTCAGTTTACGCCGGACCTCATGCCGGCAGACTTGATCGGCACGAACGTTTTGGTCGAAAACGATGGTGGCGGCAAAGCCTTCGATTTTCAGAAGGGACCACTCTTTGCCAACATCGTGTTGGCCGACGAGATCAACCGAGCGACTCCGAAAACACAGTCGGCGCTCTTGGAAGCGATGCAGGAGCACAGCGTCACGGTGGGAGGAAACACTCATCAGCTCGAGGGCGTGTTCTTTGTCCTGGCGACGCAGAATCCACTCGAGATGGAAGGGACTTATCCGTTGCCCGAAGCACAGCTGGATCGTTTCCTATTCAAGTTGATGGTTCCGTTTCCAACCGTCGAAGAGATGGAAACGATCATGAACCGAACAACGGCCGACACGCAGGCCTCGGCGTCCAAGTTGGTCACGCCGGAACGAATATTGGAGATGACGCACCTGAGCCGGCAGATTGCGATCGCGGATCCGGTGCGGCGATTTGCAATCGACATGGTCATGCGAACCCACCCCGAACAAGAGATCGCACCCGAAATTGTCAAACGGTATGTCCGATACGGGAGCAGTCCACGCGGTGCTCAAGGGCTGATTTTGGCGGCCAAGATTCACGCGATCCTGGATGATCGATACAACGTTGCGACCGAGGATATTCTTGCGGTGGCGCCGGGCGTGCTTCGCCACCGAATCATGTTGAACTTTGAAGGCCAGGCCGAGTCGATCAGTGCCGACGAGATCGTCGCCGACTTGGTAAGCAACCGACCGGTTGCGATGGCGGGATAGGTCGAAACAGCATGTTTGATTCGGACTTTCTCGCGAAACTCGAATACCTTTCCCTGCTTTCACGGCGTGCATTCCGCGGTCAATTGCTGGCCCAGCGCCGTACCAAGCAAGCCGGCGGAGGGATCGAGTTCTCCGACCATCGTGAATACATCCAAGGCGACGACCTTCGCTATCTGGACTGGAACGTTTACGCGCGTCACGGCGATCGCCTGCTGAAACGCTTCGTCGAAGAAGAAGATCTGCATGTCTATGTGCTGCTGGATTGCAGCCACAGCATGAACGCGGACGCAAAGGACGATTTTGGAAAGGTCAATAAGTTTGCCTTCGCGCGTCAAATCACGGCAGCGCTCAGTTACATCGCACTCGCGGATTTGGATCGGATTTCGATCATTGCGTATGACTCGAAGATCCGCACAACGCTGCCGTTGATGCGTGGCAAGAACAACGCGCTGTCGATGCTACGTTTTCTGGAATCACTCTCGACATCGGGCGAATCAACGAACTTGGCGGAAGTCGCGACCACGTTTGTTCAGCGCGCACCGCGGACCGGGTTGGCTTTGATCGTCAGCGACTTGTACGACCAAGACGGATTTCGTCGAGGCGTCGACGTGCTGCGACATCGGCGATTCGAACCGCATGTGATCCAGGTTCATTCGCCTTCCGAAGCTGACCCAGGGTTGCTCGGTGACGTGGAATTGCGGGACGTCGAAACGGGACGACGTGTCAACGTCACGGTGACTCAAAAAAAACTGAAGCAGTACCGGGAATTGTTTCAGGCGTTCCTGGAAGAGGTGCAGGACTATTGTCGTCTCTATGGCCTATCACACACACGGGCAACGTCGAACGTTCCGTTCGATGACGTGTTGATGACGATGATGCGTACCGCGGGGGCACTCGCATGAACCTGGTATCGCCCGAACGCCTATGGTGGCTTGCGATTGCCGCCCCGATCATCATTTTGTACATCTTGCGAAGCCGACTACGGAAGCAACCGGTCGCCACGTTGATGTTCTGGGACAAGCTCTTCGACCCCAAGCGGCAACGCAGTTGGTGGCAGCGGCTACGGCATTGGCTGAGCCTCCTCTTACAGCTCGCGTTTCTCGCGCTGATCGTTGGTGCCTTGATCGATCCACTTTGGCCCGGCCAAGCAGAACGGTCGCGCCAAGTCGTTTTAATCGTCGACAACTCGGCCAGCATGGCGGTGGAAACGCCTGCGGGTCCGACCAGGCTCGAAGAAGCGATTGAGAAGGCTCAAGAGATCGTCCGTGAACTGCGCGAAGGTGACGAAGTCGCTTTGATCACCGCAGGTGGCAATGTCACCGTCGAAGTCGGCATGACGGATTTCGCGCCCGCAGTTCGTGACGCACTGGAGGTTATCGAACAGACCGACGGGCCGACGATGGTACCGGAAGCCATTGGAACGGCGCGGCGTATGACTCGGTCACCTGATCGACGCGACATCGTGGTCATCGGCGATTTCGGGCAAGATGAAATCGACGCATGGGGCAGTGCGAAGGAAGAAAATGAAAACGAGGCGGTCGCTGATTCTGCCACTGAAAGTGGCGTGACTCAAGCTTCGCTTTCATCGATAAAAGTTTCGCAGGATACAAATCAACATGGTGGTTCCACCAACAGTGTTGCTGAAAGCGGTGACGACCTTCGTTGGTTTCCGGTCGGCGAGTCGAAGAACAATGTGGCGATCACGCAAATGGCGGTTCGGCGTTCATTGGTCGATCCGATCGGATACGCCGTGAGATTGGAAGTCCGCAACTTCGGCGAGACCGACGTCGAGTGCCGGTTGAATCTGGATTTGGATGAGTCGCCGATCGATGTGATTCCGCTTTCGCTGGCCGCTGACGAAGTTTGGACACGAACTCTCGTCGATGCTTCTGCAGAAGGAGGCAGACTGACGGCGACCATCGACGTCGAAGATGCTTTGGCGGTCGATAATTCCGCCGTCGTTATCCTGCCCAGACGAGACCGAATCCCTGTCACGCTCGTTACACCGGCACCGAGCGTTTATTTAGAAAGCGTCCTCGACGCGATACCGCTAATTGATGTCCGCGTGACAGAGATCGCACCCGAAGCCGCACCCCGCGGCGGTTTCGTCGTACTTCATCGATGTGAAATGTCCGAGATTCCTGGTGGAGCCGTTCTGGTGATCGACCCGCAAGCCGATAGCGACGCTTGGACGTTAGGTGAGACTTCCTCCGATACGTTGGTGGCGGAGCAAGCCGTAGACTCTCCGTTGCTACCACATGTTCGGCTGCAGAACATGTTGGTTCCTGGCGCGAGATCATTGGAATTGGCGGATAACATGAAGCCGTTGTTGATGGATTCGAGCGGTCGTCCGCTGATGGCTTCACGCGTCGACGGAAGAAATCGATTGGTCGTTCTATCGGCCAACTTGGAAGAAGGTGACTTGCCGTTACGAATTGCGTTTCCGGTGATGATGACCAACGCTGTGAATTGGTTCTTATCACGAACGGGGGAAGTGCAGCCGTCAATCCCGACGGGCTCGCGAGCGAGGATTGAACTTCCTGAGATCGCCATGAAGGCTTCGCAGACAAGCGTTGATGACTCGGGATCTTTGACAGATTTAGGGTCGACCGACGAGGCAATACCTGCTGTAAGCGGTGACGGCGAGGAAACGCTGGTGAGTTCACCTGTGCAGTCGAGTTGGATTTGGAAGGACCCTGGTGGAAACACGCACCCGGCGACGTTGGATGATCGCGGAGCTTGGGTCGGACCGGCAAATCGAGTCGGTACGATCACGTTGACGCGTAGCCTTGATCTCGAACAGAACACTTCCGCATCCGAAACGTCGTCATCGGGTGACACGTCAAAGGACGAGCCATCCGACGACCGCATCGTCGCGGTCAACTTATGCGACGTCATCGAAAGCGACCTGCAACGTGAGCCCGTAACGAGCACTCAAGGCGGTTTGGTCGCCGGTTCGGGAATGCGATCGATTTGGTTTTACGTCACCGTCATCGCGTTGGTGCTGATCGTTGGGGAGTGGTTTCTCTTTCAACGGAGGGTGGTCGCATGAACCTTCTATTGATGGCCGGTTGGGCTCCGTTGATTGCCCAGTGGGAGTGGACTCGCCCGGTTTGGTTGCTTGCGTTCACCGCCGCGATACCGGTCTTGATTTGGTACCACTACCGATCGTTGGCTGATTTTCCCGTTTGGCAACGGCGGACGAGTCTGGTCGTGCGCTGCGTCGTCGTTCTGCTGCTGGTTCTGTCGCTGACGGGTTTGTTCTGGCTGAGCGACAGCCGCGAACAGATGCTGGTGGTCGCCATCGACGAAAGTGAAAGTATCGATCAGTCGGCTCGCGAGGTTGCTCGTGAGTGGGTTCGTTCGCTCGGTGAATCCATCGAAGACGATGAGACGAAAACGCTGCGAGTCATGACTTTCGGTAAAGAGACTTCCGAGCTGACAACGTTTGAGCAATGGTGCGAAACGAACGGCGTCGCGGAGTCGGACGGCCTTGCGATTTCCGAAGTGGTGCAGACAGGCGTGGCACAGGAATCAAGTCCCGCAGCAGGAACCGAGGCCGATAGCGATGGCGACTTTGAAGAGACGCCCTTGCCCGATCCGGTGCTGCCCGATCCGGTGCGACCCGGTCCGGTGCGACCCGGTCCGGTGCCGCCAAGCGATCGAGTCGATGATGACTTGGGAACCAACTTGGCTTCCGCGATTCGTTTGGCTTCGGCGGCGATACCACCAAGATTCGTGCCCAGCATTGTTGTGATTAGTGACGGCAACGAGACGAAGGGTGATGGTGTTGCCGCAGCGGTCAGTTCCGATGCCCGCATTCACACGGTGCCGCTACCGGGACGCAGTGAGCCGGAAGTCCAGATCGCATCGGTGTCCGCGCCGGCTCAGGTGCGCCAAGGCGAACCGTTTTATGTCGAGGTCGTGTTGAATTCCAATACGGATGCAACCGGCTTTGTCGACATCTACCGCGGCGACATCAAGATCGGAAATGACAACGCGAAGCAGCTTCAAATCAAAGCCGGTGAAACCAAGTTTCGCATTCGTCAAACCGTGACGGGCCAACGGCAGGTGACGTTTGCGGCCCGTTTGCGTGGCTTGGGCGATGCCGACACGTTGCTCGACAACAATGAACAAACGGCAATCGTCGCCGCTACCGGACGCCCGCGCGTGTTGCTGATTGATCCCGATGTGGATCAAACCGATTCGCTTCGCTGGGCGCTCGATGAACAACGGATCGACGTCGAAGTGCGGCCGCCGGAGGGTGTCCCGCGTGACTTGGCGGAACTTCAAGGCTTCGAGTGCTTAGTCTTGTCTAACGTTCCAGCCACCGCGATGACCATTCGCCAAATGGACGTCATACGGACCTACGTGCAGGATCTTGGCGGCGGCTTGGTCATGATGGGTGGCGATCAGTCGTTCGGGCTGGGCGGCTACTACCGAACTCAGCTGGAAGAGATTCTTCCGGTCCGCAGCAACTTTGAGAAGGAACGCGAAAAGCCTTCACTGGCAATGGTCTTGGTCATCGACAAAAGCGGTTCGATGGGTGGCGAGAAAATTGAGCTCGCCAAAGACGCCGCGCGGGCCGCAGTCGAACTGCTCGGCCCCCGTGATTCGATCGGTGTCATCGCGTTTGACGGACAAAGCTATTGGGTCAATGAACTTCGCTCGGCATCCGACAAGGGTTACGTCATCGATCAAATCAGCACGATCGATGCCGGTGGTGGCACGAACATGTATCCGGCGATGGAGGATGCGTATGACGCGTTGGCGTCCGCTTCGGCAAAACTGAAGCACTGCATCATGTTAACAGACGGGATCTCTGCGCCGGGCGACTTCGAAGGCTTGGCGGGCGAGATGGCTGCCAGCCGAATGACCGTGTCAACGATCGCCCTCGGAGAAGGTTCCAGCGAAGAACTGTTAGAAGAGATCGCCAGCATCGGCGGGGGGCGTTACTATTTTTGTGACGACCCGCAATCAGTTCCGCAAGTGTTTGCAAAGGAAACGGTCGAGGCCAGCAAGTCGGCAATCAACGAGTTACCGTTCATTCCACAAGTCGTTCGCCCAACGCAGGTGCTGGAAGGCATCGACATGGAACTCTCGCCGCTCTTGTTGGGCTACGTCGTCACGCGTCCGAAGCCGACTTGCGAGTTCATCTTGGCTAGCGAAAGTGGTGACCCGCTGTTGGCTTGGTGGCGTTATGGATTGGGAATGACGGTGGCATTCACCAGCGACGCGAAAGCAAGATGGGCGTCGGATTGGTTGGCTTGGCCGGACTTTGGACCTTTCTGGGCTCAGGTGATTCGGCATGCCATGCGAAAGAATGACTCCAACGGTGTGTTCGTCGATATCGAACGTCGCGGCGGCGAAACCACGGTAAGGATGGATGTCGCAAATCCCGCCGGTGAATTTGTCGATGATTCTCCGACCAGTGTCACCGTGATCGATCCTTCGCTCAACGTGCAGAAAGTCTCACTCGCGCAGACCGCGCCCGGGCGATACGAGGCGAAACTTCCGGTAAGCGAGCGTGGCATCTACCAACTGGACTTGGCCCAAAGTCGTCCGGGAGGGAACACGGTGCGACAGTCTCGAGGGCTTTCGATCGGCTATCCCGACGAATTGAGACTGCGGCCGACCAATGACGAGAAACTTCGACAGATCGCCGAAGTCAGCGGCGGCGTTTTCGGCAGCGATCCGCAAGCGATGTTCGCCGGAGACGCGCGCGTTGCTCGCAAGCCGATTCCAATCTGGCCGTGGCTTCTGATGGCCGCACTAGGCCTATTTGTCGTTGATGTCGCCTTACGGCGGATCGAATGGCAAACTGCTTCACGTTGAAACGTCATGGCATTTGCTCGCTCGTCCATCTTGCCCGGATGCTTGTCCGGCGAAAGCTTGCACTTCAACAGTGAAGTCCGTGTCATTCGTGAATGTGGCAAAAAATCTGAGTTTCGTCGGCCAATTCATCCCTATACTGTTGCGAAACGAGGTGGCCTGAATCGCGGCAACCTCTGGGCGGAATTGACACGGACTTCGCACGCATACGGCGTCTCACGAAGTCGTTTTTGATTCAAACATTTTCCAGGAATTGTGTTGATGAACAAAGCCGCACCAAGTGGTGGATCTGTTGATTCCGTATTGCGTTCAGTCACAAACCGAATCCGTGCTCGGCGTGCGTTACAGGGCGCCAGCCTTGGACTTGCCGCAGGATCGATCGTGGCGATGACCACGGCATTGATTGCGGTGGGCACTTCCGCCGAGCTCTCGAGCTGGATTTATATCAGCCTGCTGACCGTAGCCACTGTTCTCGGTGCGACCGTCGGAGCTTTGCTGCCCGCCGGTGCTGACAAGGCGGCACAGATTGTTGACAGATGCTATGGGCTCAAAGACCGCGTCGTTTCCAGCTTGCAGTTTCAAGGAACCGACGATCCGGTTCATCAACTTCAAGTCGAGGATGCCCAAGAACATCTTCGTGATGTAGATCCACAAATGTGCGTAACGGTCGAACCGAGACGTGCCGCGCTCTGGACGTCGGTGGCTGCGTGTTCGGTCGCGGGGTTGGCGTTGTGGTTGCCTAAGGCTTCTGAAGGTTCGGTGGTCGACGCCGAGCCGGTGAAGCTGGCAATCGACCAGGCCGACACGCTCCGAAATGAGATGTTGGAGGACTTGGAGGAGCTTCGTGAAGAGTTCGAAGAACCCGAACTCGAAGAGTTAAACGAAGAGCTCGAGGAGTTGATCGAAAAACTTGCGAGTGAATCAATCGACGAACGCGACATGATGGCCACGCTTTCGGAAATGGAGCAGGCGATCGAGTCGGCTCATGAGAAAATGAAAATCGCACAAACCGACGCGCAGTTGCAGTCGTTGGCGTCGGCAATCGAGCCAGCCGAAGCGATGAAGGCTGCCGCTGCGGCGATGAAAGAAGGGAAATACGACTCCGCCAGCGAGAAACTCGAGAAAGTCGATCCCAATGAAATGAAAGATAGCGAACGTCGCGCGGTAGCTGCCAACCTCAAGAAGTTTCTGGCCAAGCTTGATCCGGCAAAGAACGGCAAGTTGTCTGGCGCGGCCAAGCAGATCGTCGAGGGCCTGGAGTCAAAGTCCTCCTCCAAGTGCAAAGACGGGATGTGCAATTTAGCGAAGTTGTGCAAGAGCCAATCCCAATGCAAGAAGATCGGCGAGTGCATGGCTTGTCAACTGAATCGTCTCGCACAATGCAAGTCGCAATGCCGCGGGCAATGCAACAAGAACGGCGGCAACGGTGCGAGTAAATCAGATAGTCCAAAAAATAGTTGGGGGCGCGGTGCAACCGGAAAGGCGAATGATGGCGAGGCTACAAAGATCGAGAGTATCCGAACCGAAGAACAATTGACGGGCCAGCAAGGCGACGGACCAAGTGAGTCTGAATTCTTGGAAGCTCCTGAAGGAGAACAAGACGCTGCACGCGTTTATGCGAAGAAGTATCAGGAGTTTCGCAATCAGGCCGAGGCCGTGCTCGATCAAGAACCCTTACCACTCGGACATCGCGAGACCGTTCGGGAGTACTTCGAAAGCATTCGTCCCGATCGTGACTTCGAATCGGCTAAGGAATAGCAACGAACTCTCGTTCGCAGGCTGCTGCCATTTGCTGCAGCAGCCCAATTCATTCTGCAATGATCAGCAGGGGCCGTTTTCGAATCCATTCCCCGAGCGCTTCGCGGCTGGCGAATGCAAACCCGGACCATGACATGACCGACTCGTTCTCCTTCACGAAGCGCAACATGACGCCTTGATTTGCCTTCGGGTTCCGGACGATCTTGGAAACATCAAATAACTTCCATCCTTCGCCGGGCTGGAATGAAGTCGTGGTGATCGGAGCGTCGGATGTATCGGGCTGAGTATCCCACGAGACGATTTCGTTCCAGCTTTCGCGAATTTCGTGCGATGCGATGACTCCGGGATTCTCCTTCATCGTTGTCTTGCGTGAATAGAGGGCGAGCAAGTAACGTCGATCCGGCTTGGCGGGTGACTCCAAGGTCAATGGCTCCCAAGACAGCAGGGTCCTCACGCCTCCTTGGTTGTTCGCCACTGCAATATTGTCGACATTCCCATGGCTCCACCGCGGAAGATACGAAAGGACCATGCTGTCTTTCGTGACGGGCTGAACGCCGATTACGCGGCCAGAGACTTCGCGCAACAGTTCCTCCGGCAACCCGTCGACCGCAATCGGTTGTGGACGTTCATCAACGCTCAGGCTTTTGGAAATGGAAACATGCGGCCCGTCAACGATCGTCACGGAGAGATCGTCGAACCACGCCTTTCCAATCCCCGTCAGAGACGCCCTCAGGAAGATGTTTGCAGTTCCCCTTGGGACAATGACTTTATTGCTGGACACTCGAGTCCATTCTTGATCACCGCGGATGACATGCGTACTACCAAAGGCCAAGAGTTTCTCACCGGTCTGGTCCCAGCATTGAAGACAAATATTGACCGCGTCAGCGTTTTCCGTGCGTAGGAATCCACTCAACTGAATCGTTTGCTGCGTGGGCACCGATTCAAGACGCTGGGTCCAGTTGTTCGCAACTTGTTGCTCGTAAGCATGACTGTTGGAGATCGAAAGCGAGAACTCACCCGTGTGTACATGCGTACGATCTCGACGCATCTCGAGGCCATCTACGGGAACGTTTGCTGCCGACCAGATAGAGGGAAGATCGTCTTTTCCAGATTCCATCCCGGGGTTCTTGAGCAATTCAGTTCTGGATTCACTCCACGCCGATGAAACAGAGAGAGAGGCCACCAGTGCGAGAGTTAGGAAGCGAGAAACGGGGGCAAAATGTTGCATGGATCGGTTTCCTTTGAAATGGAGCTGTTCGAGTTATCGGAGACGACTTCGGACGCGGTTGGGGGCGCGCGAGATTCGGTCGCGTCACCGGAGCCAGAAGGCCCCGTCGTAAAGCTGGTGCCGACCGTCAGAAGCAGCGAAGCCGCGATCGCAATGGTGACCAGTTTGCGGCGGCCCCGCTTGGGAGACTGATGAATCCGGCTTGGACCTTGCGGAACAGGAACAGCTTGCAACAGCGATTCTCGCAACCCGTCAGGCACATTGACCTTCGGCAATCGGCGTAACTGTTCAATGAGCTCAGCTTCGTCTGTTTCAGGATGATCGAAGTTCATAAAAATCCTCGATGGACAAGAGCCTTCGGAGTTGGCGGAGTGCTTGGCTGGTTCGCCACTGTGTCGTTCCCGTCGGCTCATTCATGATTTCCGCAGTCTCACGCGTTGAAAGCCCTTGAAAGAATCTCAAAAGAACGACGTCACGCTCGCGTGGATTGAGTTCTTGAATTGCGCGATAGAGATGACGCGAGCGCTCATCTTTTAAGATGGTTTGGAGTGCCGGCTCCGTTCCGTTCTCTTCGTTCCAATGGCTCGCACGCTGTTCTTGTGACTGCTCACGTCGCTGACGATTCCGGGCCTCATCGATTTGTTTCCGATATGCGATTTGGTGCAGCCATGTTGAAACGGAAGATGTGCCGCGAAAGCTCCGCATGCTTCTCCATGCAGCCGCGAAGGTCTCTTGCGTCAGGTCTGCCGCCAGGTGTGCATCCAGTGTTCTATGGAACAGGAAACGGTAAATTTGCTCATAGTGGTCCTGCACGATGTCTTCGCAGACCGATCGATCGCCCTCGCGAAAACGTCGCAGTTCTTGGTCACTCAGCATGTCGCACCGCAAAATCAGAACCTTCAACTACCAGTGTTAGACGGTGCTGGTCGCACTCACGTTGGCAGATTCTGAAGACGTTTTCCAAAATCTCAAAAAGATCCGGATACACGGAGCAACGATGGGCGATCACGATCGTGGATTAGCAGCCAGTCGGTTTTACTGAGATCCAACTCAGGGCTTGGGACACCAAACCGATTCGCGACGTGCCAGAGGATCGATCCAACCAGGCGACAGAGTTCTCCAAGTCGAAGACGTACTCGCTTCGCGGTTTTTGCTTGATCGATTGCTTCACACTTGTCCGGAACTCACCGGTTTCGGCAACCGAAAACTCCGCGTCTTTGCGTTGCTCGGCTCGCATCGAAACGGATTTCTAAGATGCTTTGCGTTGTTGGGAATGCGCCCGCTCGACGTTGGCTTTGATGCCTCGCAGCATGACCGGAAAGACGAGCTCATGAAGCGGAAGCACGGCGTACCAGTAGGAGATGCCAAGCAATCCCCGTGGGCGAAAGCGGGCGGTCATGGTGACGGTTGTTTCGACGGCTTCGTCTTTCGCAGTCTCCGAAACGTTGAAGTCCAGTTCGGCTTCACCCGGCAACCACATCTCGGCACGCAATCGGAGGCGCTCTTCGGAAACGACATCCGTGACACGCCAGAAGTCAACGGCTTCGCCGAAGTGCAGGTCCGTCGGATGGCGGCGACCGCGACGCAGTCCCGGGCCGCCGACCAGTTGGTCCATCCAACCTCGTAGCCGCCAAAGATATCCGGAACCCCAATAGCCTTTGTTTCCGCCGATGCTCAGGATTTCCGCAAAGGCCCTGCCCTTGGTCGAAGCAATCTTGATCTCTCTGCAGTCGGTGAACGCCGTTCCGCCGGCCCAATCGGGGTCGCCAGGAATTTTCCCAGCCGTCGACCAACGCGTTTCGATCTCACCTTGTTGCGTTCTTCCCAGCGCCGCTTCGATCGCTCGTTCGACGCCGAAGCACCTTCCGGGCATGAGCTGAGCGGCATCGTCGTTGCGGCAGACAGTCCGATTCCTCAACCCCTCCGCCAACGGCCTTGCGATGCTGTTGCTAACGGGCGTGACGAGTCCGATCCAAAGGCTGCTAAGGTTCGGCGAGAGAACTGGCACGGGAAGAATGACGCGTCTACGCAGCTTGAGGCTTAGGGCCATGACTTGCATGATTTCGCGGTAAGTCATCACGTCCGGCCCTCCTATATCGAGGGTTTTCCCCGCCGTCTCGGCGACGTTCAAGCAATCGACGAGGTAACGCAGCACGTCGCGAATGGCCACCGGCTGCGTTTCCGTTTTCACCCACTTGGGCGTGATCATGATCGGGAGTCGTTCGACGAGGTAGCGAAGTATCTCGAATGACGCAGAACCTGAACCGATAATCATCGCCGCTCGGAACACGGTCGTCGGTACTTGCCCACCTTGAAGGATTTCAGCCACTTCATGACGACTGTTGAGATGTTCGGAGAGGTTCGGTCCGAGCTCACCGAGTCCACCAAGATAGATGATTCTTTGGCACGATGATTGCGACACCGCTTGAACGAACGAAGCCGCGAGGTCGCGGTCGCGATTGGCGTACGCTCCCTTTGCCGATTGCATAGAGTGGATCAGGTAATAGGCAACATCGACTTCCTTGAGCGCCCGACGCAAAGCGTCTTTATCCTCGATCTCTCCGGCAATCACGCTGACCGCAGCGTTTTCATGCCACGAGAACTTGGTGAGCTTTTCTGGATGACGAACGAGACAGGTGACTCGGTGTCCTTCTTCCACGAGTCTGCGGACGAGGCGTCCGCCGACGTACCCAGTCGCACCGCAGACCAGGATATGAAATGTGCTTTCTTGTTTCGACATGAAAGCAGTTCTAACGTTTGACTTCCGTACTTCAACTCGAGCTTGACGAATGACTCCAAATAAGGACACACACACTTGGCCAGAACTTGCAATTGGTCTCTAAGACGCACTCACGGGACGCAATGCAGAAAATACGTATGATTTTGTCAGTGCTGTTTACGGAATCACCGGAAACAGACTTCAGGCGTTGCGCTGCACTCAGATGAACCTTAGAGATCGGACCTCGCTGCCATTTCGAATCAAAACTCTACTCCCAGCGAACGAAGGGACAGTCCAGCATCCAGGCTCGAGAATATTCTGTGACCATAGCTCCTCAAGTCCATGCTCGTTCACGTTGGCGACAAAAATGAGCCCGGAGTGAGTTAATCCCATCACGATCCCGTCGTCGCAGATGAAGTT
>JBCCOI010000145.1:0-13692 GCA_039025515.1 Planctomycetota bacterium | reverse complement strand
CGTATTCTCATCGATGTCAACCTGCTCCGCCGTGATGCTCTTCGAAAAACACGTCGTAGTTAGAAGCCAGTGGGCATTAAGCCAGTGATAACGCCAGAAAATAAGCCCCAATCGATGGGCGAATCGCGATTCGAAAACTGCGGGTCACGCCAGACAGACGCGTGATCGCTTTCCCCCGCATCGGCGGACGATAAGATACAGGCAAATTGCCACCTCAAAAGCAGGAGCAGCGATTGATCGAACTGTCAGACTTGGAATTCGCCTATTCACATCAGGAGTTCTCTCTCCGCGTCGATCACTTTCGTGTTGATGCGGGACGCCAGGTCGCGCTGATCGGTCCGAGCGGTTCCGGGAAAAGCACCCTGCTCAACTTGATGGCTGGAATCTTTGCACCACACAAAGGAAGCGTGATCGTGGACGGTCGCGAACTGGGGTCCCTCAGTTCGTCCGAAAGGAGCGATTTGCGCATCACCAGTATTGGGCTCGTCTTCCAGTCTTTTGAACTGCTGGAATACTTAACGGTTCTTGATAACTTGCTGCTACCGTATCGATTGAGCTCATCCTTGAATCTGACGGCTGAGGCCCGACATCGCGCCGTGGAGCTGTCTCAACGATTGGAGATTTCGACAAAACTCAACAGGTATCCGAGCCAACTGTCTCAGGGAGAACGACAACGTGTTGCAATTGGCCGTGCCCTTGTCACCCGACCTGTGCTGCTATTGGCGGATGAACCAACCGGCAATTTGGATCCACACAACAAAAAGCAAGTCGTCGATCTAATTTTGGATAATGCGACTCAACAGAATGTTGCTCTTGTCATGGTCACGCATGACTACAGTTTGCTTGATCGTTTCGAGACGTTGTACGAAGTTGGTGTCTCCAGCAGCGACCAGAAATGGGCGGAAGTCACGGCGGTGAACGATTCAATGAGCGTGAGCAAACCGTAAAAAGCCGAGCCGCATGTTCGATAGCTTCTACATCGCTTGGAAATATTTGTGTTTCCATAAGGCCAAGACGGCCATCTTGGTTTCGGTGATCGCGCTGACCCTCTTCCTGCCCGCCGGCGTCGATGCGTTGGTCGACGAAAGCGCAAAGCAGTTGCGCCAGCGGGCTCGTGAAACACCCTTGCTTGTTGGTGCAAAAGGAAGCGAAGCTGAGCTCGTTTTGAACTCGTTGTATTTCAATTCGAAGCCTCCCGTGCAATCAAGCATGGCTGCGTTCGAACGAGTCCAAGAATCCGGCTATGCCGACGCGATTCCCTTGTATGTGCGGTTCCGTGCTCGTGAGAAACCCGTGGTCGGCACGACACTGGATTACTTCCAATTCCGGAGTCTTGGAATTGGAAAGGGTCGTCAGTTCGCGATGTTGGGCGAATGCGTCTTGGGATCAGAAGTTGCAAGAACTCTGAGTCTGTCGCCCGGACAATCGTTACTCTCTCAGTCGGAAAACATCTTCGATCTGGCCGGTGTCTATCCCCTCAAAATGAACGTGGTCGGTGTACTCAGGCCTTCCAATTCACCCGACGACAACGCTGTCTTCGTCGACGTGAAGACAGCCTGGGTCATCGCCGGGTTGGGGCACGGACATCAAGCCCTGTCAGAAGAAGACTCGGGCGAAGCACTGATCAAATCCGATGGAAATCGACTGACGGCAAACGCTTCCGTTTTGACTTACACGGAAATCACGACTGCAAACGCCGCGTCGTTTCACTTCCATGGGGATCGTTCATCCTTTCCCTTGACCGGTGTCATTGCACAGCCTCCTGACACACGGTCAAAGACGCTTCTGATGGGGCGATTTCAATCGGCCGGTGAAGAATTACAGATTGTTCAGCCGTCGTCGGTGATGGAGGAATTAATCGCCACCGTTTTGCGTGTACGTAGTTTCATTTTTGCCGGCGCGATCTTGCTGGGTGTGGCGACCACGTTGTCGGTCATTTTGGTTTTTGCTCTTTCCCTGCGTTTACGCCAGAGAGAGCTTGAGACGATCCGCAAGATAGGAGTGACAAAACGCCGAATGTGTTTCATCGTTGCGTGGGAGATCCTGTTGGTGGTCTCGTCCAGTTGCGTGATTGCGATTTTCCTCACCCTCTCGACTCGTCGATTTAGCGAGTTGGCAATTCAGTGGTTCTTACTTTGAACACCCACAGAGGCATCAACTTGTTCACGCCCGCTATCCAGCAAACGAGAACATCGTTCTGGCTAACCTCGCTCATTCTGCTCGCATCCGGTGGATGCTCCGTCGAGCGAAAGCCGGGAGACTTCGAGGTAACGGAAGCGGGGAAACCGCAAGTCTTCGTGGTGAACTATCCGCTTGCTTATTTCGCACGCGAGATAGGCGACGAACAGGTCAGTGTGCATTTTCCGGTTCCCGAAGATCAGGATCCAGCGTATTGGAATCCCGACGCCGCCACGATCAATTTGTATCAAGAAGCTGACCTGATCCTTCTCAACGGAGCCAACTACGCGCGTTGGATCAACCTAGTTTCTCTTCCACACTCAAAGATGGTCAACACTTCCGAGAGCATCGAGCAGCAGTACATCGAGATCGAAGACACGGTTACTCATCAGCATGGGCCCAATGGAGAGCATTCGCACAAGGGACTTGCGTTTACGACTTGGCTTGATCTGAACATCGCGATCTTGCAAGCGAGAGCGATCAAAGAAGCGCTGACGGCATTGTTGCCAGATGAAGCAAGTCAGTTTCAACGTCGATTCGAAAAGCTTGAAGCTGAACTTGAGAATCTCGATCGCACTTTGATGACTGCCGCTGCCAAGAAGGAGATGCTCCCGTTGATCGGTTCGCATCCCGTCTATCAGTATCTTTCTCGTCGATACCGATTGAATCTGCGCAGCGTCCATTGGGAACCGGACCGGGGGCCAACCAAAGCTGACTGGGACGCGTTCGATAAACTGTTCAACGATCACCCCGCAGTGGCGATGCTATGGGAAGCCGAACCGTTGGCGGATGTGCGAGCGGAACTTCATGCACGCGGAGTCTCCGTCATCGTTTTTACTCCGTCCGGCAATGTGCCCGGCGACGGTGATTTCTTGGCCGCCATGAAGCAGAACGTCGACAGATTGGAAACCGTGTTCGATTAGTTCAGCTTCTTTTGCCCTCCGAAATTTTGCTTCAGCATCTAACTGAACGAGATCCGAGAAAAGCTAAATTCCTGCTTGACAAACCGGGAGAGAAACCGTCTCGGAAGTTTAACGACAAAACAGCTTCAGTTCATCCACGGGGGGCTCTAAGTGGGCCCTAAACAGTCATCGCCGAAATGAGGAATGCAATGCGCCGAGCACCTGACGATTGCGAAGTCACCGATCCGCCCAGTACATAACGGAGGCCTTCACGATGCGTGGGCCCGTGCAACTCGCACTTATCAGCGAATCGCATATCCAGCTAGGTTGTCGTAGCGGCGGGGAAAGTTACCCGCATTTACCGCCGTGCGGCTTTCCCGCACCGGGTTACACCGGAAACGTTGCATCGGTGGACAACTCCGTCCGTGCGGAAAGGCGACAGCCGAGCAGTGCATCAATTTATCGAGTAGGGACTCTCTCTAACTTTCGTACGGCGATTTACGGAATGAAACAATGGGCGATGAGGGACTCGAACCCCCGACCCCCTCGGTGTAAACGAGGTGCTCTAAACCAACTGAGCTAATCGCCCGCGTTTTTTCGATCGAAACGCGTCCTGGAACCTGGTCAAAAGAGTCAAAAACGCTCGGTCAAGAAAGCAGGGCTGACGTCTCCACCATTGCCTCGCTCGACTCTACTGAGAGTAGCTTCCAGCCGATTCGTGCACCAGCCCAAAGATGGAAACCCAATACATTGGGGTGCTTGCTGGGGCCGTAATTAAACGCTGCAAAGTGGACGCAGTGATGCAACCTGGATTGTTGAAAGTTACAGTTAGAAAGATCGTACGGGTCTTGCATCGCACCCAAACGAACGGCGGTATCCGGCGGATGACGGAATCAACCAAAGCCTAGCGGTGATGTCACGGCCGTCACCCGGAATGCCATCGAGACAGTAATACGCCTTGATGAACTTATTGTTGCCGTTTGGGAGCTTTGAAACCCACTTTTTTGAAACCCTGTAAGACGAAGCGTTCCCGCCGGTATTCTAAGCGTGTTCCATTCAAGAACGACTTAACCCGATAGGTAACGTTATGTCTTTCAGTATCGAAAACAAGGTGGTTTTGGTCACTGGCGCGAATCGTGGAATCGGACGTGCCATCGTCGAAGAAGCATTTCGTCGAGGTGCGTCAAAGGTCTATGCCGCCGTTCGTGGCATCGACTCCGCAAACCCACTCGTTGAACAATTCGGTGATCGGCTGGTGCCCGTCCAGGTAGACCTGCAAGACGCTGCGTCGATTTCCAAAGCTGCCGAAGTTGCGACGGATGTGGATGTCGTCATTAACAACGCGGGCGTATTGAAGACCGCGACTGCACTCGATGAATCGGCGTTCGGTACTCTTAAGTTTGAGTTTGACGTCAATGTTTACGGTCTATTGCGTGTCGCTCAAGCTTTCGCCCCGGTCCTCGCAGCAAATGGTGGAGGAGCCTTGGTGCAACTCAACAGCGTTGCATCTCTGAAAAACTTCTCCGACTTCGCGACCTACTCTGCTTCCAAGGCAGCCAGTTATTCTCTCACACAAGCATTACGAGATTCATTGGTCGAGCAAGGAACACTGGTCGTCAGCGTTCACCCGGGCCCCATCAAAACCGACATGGGTCATGAAGCGGGATTGGACGAAATCGCCGAACCGCCTTCGCTTGTTGCGGAAGCCATTTTCGATGCCGTCGCCGACGGCCGATTCCATGCTTGGCCCGACACGATGGCGAAGCAATTCGAAGAGGCTTATGACGGATTCGCGAAAGCGGTCGTCGAAGCAGAAGTCTCCGAGGCAGCCGAGAGCTGATCATTACAACGGAACGCGATGGGACGATTTGAACTAAGCGGTCACGAGTGACTGCTTCGGTTCCGTTGCGACCGGTTCGCCGGCTTTGATGGAAATCCGATGATCGATGCCCAAATCTTCAAGCAATAGCTTGGTCGTGATTCTGCTGGATTCATAGATCACCGGCAAACCGCTGCCGGGATGGGTGCCGCCGCCGACCAAGTAAACCTTGCCGAGATCCTCGAAACGATTTCGCGGTCGGTTGTGAAGCATCTGGCCGATGTTATGTGCCAGATTGAAAGTTGCTCCTTTATAAATCGCGTAGTCAGTTTGCCAACTTTGCGGCGTCAGCATGTGTTCGCAACGAATCCGATCGCGAATGTCATCCAGGCCGATCGCAGAAAGTTTGTCCAGCGTCAGCTCGCGAAATGAAGGGGATTCCTTCTCCCAATCGATCGCACCGGTTTGGTGTGTCACGGGAACGAGCACATAAAGCGTGCTCTGCCCAGCAGGCGCGAGCGAAGGATCCGTCACGCTAGCGTTCTGAACATAAAACGATGGATCCTTGCTGAGCACATGATCCTGTTCGATATCTTTGAGGTTGCCTTCGTAGTCTTCACTGATGTGAATGTTGTGATGCGGCAGATCTTCGTAGCAACCATCAATTCCAAGGTAGAGCATGAACGTGCTGCAGGAGAACCGCTTCTTCGAGATCGACTCGTCGGTCCATCGACGGCGACTTTGGTTCGGAACCGCCTTCGTCATCCAATCCGCAAAGTCAGCATTGACGACGAATGCGTCCGCTTCGTAGGTTCGTTCTTTTGTACTCAGGGCTTTGACATCTCGTCCGGACATTTGCACCGAGTCGACGGGCTCGTTGTAGCGAAACTTCACTCCCATCTCGGTGGCGATTTCGGCCATACGTTCGCTGACTCTGCTGCAACCGCCGATCGGATGCCAGACGCCGTGCTCGTACTCGAGAAACGAAAGGATGCTGAACAAGCTGGGGCAGTTGAATGGCGACATCCCCAAGTACTTCGACTGGAACGCAAACGCAATCACCAGTCTCGGGTCGCTGAAGTATCGCTGCAGCTCCTGGCCCAATGACCGAAGCGGATGAACGTGCGGAGCTGCACCGATCAGTGACGGACGCAGAAGGTCTTTGATCGAGGAGAACGGCGATTCGAGGATGGGGCGAAACTTTTCGAGTTTGACACGATTGTCATCCATGTACCGCCGCAAAGAGCCGACATCATCGGGCGAGAGCTTGGCGATCTGACGATCCATCTCATCCATGTCGGGCGTGCAGTCCAGCATTCCGCCGCCGCCGAACGTGAGTCGGTACTGAGGATCGAGACGCTCCATCGGCACCTCACGCATCAGGTCATAACCGACCGATGCGAAGATCTCCTTCAGTACTCTAGGGTAAAGAAAAAAGGTCGGACCACAATCGAAACGGAAGCCGTCGCGCTCGATTGCGCTCGTTCGCCCGCCGGGGCGGTCACGGCGCTCCAGAACGGTGACGTCGCAACCGGAATGTGCCAACTGCATGGCAGCGGCCAGTCCGCCGGGCCCTGCACCAACGACGACAACCGTACGCTTTGACACCGCTATCTTCCTCTTCTGCTACTAGTAGCCGCCGTCTTTGATGCCCGCTTCGATCTGACGTCGAACGAGCGTATCAATTCCGGTATCGGATTTTGGGCTTTCGACCACGTCGGCCCGATCAGCAACAAGCCGCGCTCGTTGAACCACGTCTTTAACCGCATCGACCGTTAGAGTCTCCACGAGTGCAGCATTGTCGCCCACCCTTTCCGGCTGCAGCACCGGAGAAAGGATATGTGTAAAGTCAATGCTGACGATATCCCCGGCGGCGACACCGGCGCGAAGGCGGTCGAATTGGACTGAAGCATCGGTCTCAAAATCGTCAGGATTGGCGTCGACAAACGCTTCAACACGTCGGATCTGACCCCATTCGAGGATCGGAAGTCGCTCCATTCTCTGCATGACGCCAGAAATCTGCCATCCCTCCATCTGTCCTCGCTCAAGTTCATCGGCAAACTCGTCCAGCATGTTGACGGTGCTGGTCTTCTCATCTGGTTCCAGCAGACTCTGTTCGACTGCAGGAATGAAGCTGCCGCGAAGTGTACGAATCGCGAGTACATCGCGTTTCTCGTAGATCAGCCAGGTCATGAAGGCACAAGTAACAAAGCCGACGATACCCATCAGCACAGTTGCCGCGAGGATCGCGGGCATGCAGCCAGGACCTTCGTCGACATCCACAGTCGAATTGCCATCCGTTTGATCGACGGCAGCAGGTGCGTCCTTCTGAGACACTGGCTCTCCTCAAAAACTATTCATCGAATTCAATCTTGAGGACCTTTAGTTTCATCAAACCGGCCGGGACTTCGATTTCCGCGATGTCGTCGACTTTCTTGCCGAGCAACCCCTTCCCGATCGGGCTAGTCACCAAAATCTTGCCGGTCTTGTAGTCCTCTTCGCCGGCCCCAACGAACTGGAACTCTTCTTCCATCCCGTCGTCTTGATCCTCCACCGTGACTTTACATCCGAAGACCACCTCGTCTCGCGGCAATTCGCTCATGTCGACGATCGAAGCCCGCGCCAAACGGTCTTTGAGTTGGTTGATCCGCGCCTGCACTTGACCCTGGTTTTCCCGCTGCGCGTGGTATTCGGCGTTCTCTTTCAGGTCGCCTTCCTCTCGAGCGGTTGCGATCTTCTCTGCGATTTCTGGCATCACCTCGTTCTCGAGGTGCTCGATTTCGGCCTTGATTTTGTTGTATCCCTCGCGGGTCATCGGGACGGATTCAACCATTTCAGTCTCCAGAAGTCACAGAAAAAAAGAAACCTTTCCCGACAGAAATCGGGAAAGGTCTCGCTGCAAGACTCTAAGTTTCGCGAGTTTGCCGGTTGCTGTAAAGGTCGGCCGAATTTGGAGGTATTCGGGGCGCGAGCCAACGGCTTACGGCCGCTCTTCGTATCGTGACCGACTCCTGCCGGCCCCGTTGGCTCAAACAGGGTCAATTGTTTTGGGGCTCTCATCGGGATCGTGGGGAAGCCCGATTTCCTCGTCCAACCACCGGCCCAGATCAATGAGTTTGCAACGCTGGCTGCAAAACGGTGGCGAATTCGTTTCATCCATCAAAAACAGTTTCCCGCAGGTTGGACACCTCGACTTTCGGTTTGGTTCAGTTTTCATCAGATTGAAGTTAGGTAAAGTTCAAGAGAGTGAATGTCACCGAGAACTTGCGCAGCCGAACTTGCTCTGCCGACATTGCATTATCAATCTTGCACAGTGCACCCGCCCTGTCACTCGCGATCAAGCTGTCACCCGCGATCCAGTTCACGAACAGCTTTTCGCATCCCTGGCGGCCGCACGGACACTGGTCTTGCCAGAATCGGCCAGTAAGCGAACACTAGTTGCTCGCGTTTGACCGCCCCAGGCGTGGCGTGCGGCAACGCGGAAGATTTTCTTCCTGGCACAACGTACGAACCTCCATGGACTTTCCGCAAATCAATCCGCTCGCCGGTCACGTTGACGCTGGACGAGATCTCCAAAACAGTCATGCTTACCAAAGCTATCAGCGGCAGAGGCAACTGACGCTCGGTGACCTTCTTCTTGAGAACCGCATTGTTTTTCTTCAAGGGGAAATTCACTACGGCAACGCCAACGAATTGGTGATGAAGTTGCTGTACCTTCAAAGTGAGAACCGCCGCAAAGACATTCACTTCTACATCAACTCGCCTGGCGGAAGCGTCACCGCGACGCTGGCGATCTATGACACGATGCAGATTCTGAGCTGTCCCGTGGCGACCTACTGCGTCGGCGAAGCTTGTAGCGGTGCCGCCGTCCTCTTGGTCGGTGGAACAAGTGGCAAGCGGTACTGCCTGCCGAACAGCAGGGTCATGATGCACCAGCCGATGGGCGGTGTCGGCGGGCAAGTCAGCGACATCGAGATCCAAGCGTCCGAGATGTTCCGCTACCGGGACGTGCTTAACAAGATCATCGCCAACCACTGCGGGCAGTCGGTCGACAAAATCGCCGAAGACACCGATCGTGATTTCTTCCTCGGTGCCGAAGAAGCCAAGAAGTATGGATTGGTCGACGACATTCTGACGAAGCCGCCCACAGACGACGGCGACGACGAGGACTAGCCTCCGACATCTTCAATCCTGAATCAACCCGACAAAGCCACCGAACCACCAAAAGCGATCGCCGATATGCCTCTCATCCCTTACGTTGTCGAAAAAAGCGGGCGTGAAGAACGTACCTACGATATTTACAGCCGCCTTCTGAAAGACCGGATCATTTTCCTCGGTCAACAGGTCGACGACCAGATTTCAAACTCGTTGGTCGCTCAAATGTTGTTCTTGATGAGTGACGATCCGAAGGCGGACATTCATCTCTACATCAACAGTCCTGGCGGAAGCATCACTGCCGGCATGGCGATCTACGACACGATGCAATTCGTCTCCTGCGACGTCGCGACGTATTGCATCGGCCAAGCCGCGTCGATGGGAGCCGTCCTGCTGACCGCCGGTGCCACCGGCAAGCGGTATGCCCTGCCGAACGCGAGAATCATGATTCACCAGCCACTTGCCGGAATGCAGGGAACCGCCCGCGAGGTCGAAATCCACGTCGAAGAACTGCGCCGCGTGAAGAAGCGGATGAATGAGATCTTGATCGATCACACCGGACATTCTTTGGAGAAGATCGAGCAAGACACCGATCGAGACCGTTTCATGAGCGCCGAAGAGGCTCGCGAATACAATTTGATCGACAAAGTCGTCACCAACGCGTCCGAAGCTTAACGGGCAAAACGGGTTCTTCTCCGGTAGCGATCCTTCGTTCCCGTGGACGATTCCTCGACGGCCTCTTTTCGGTGTTGCATTTGCTGTGAACTCCACTTTGCCCCGAGTGATCGTGTTCACGAGCCCCAAAGCCGGAAGCGGTGCGGGGCGTGATCAATTGCCACGCCTCTTCAGGTTACTCGAAGAGCGCCGGATACACTTCTTTGAAACGAGCCAGCTGGATGAGCTGGTCGAGGCCGGCCGGCAAGGCGAGCTTCGCGGAGAGATCCCAACCGTCGTCACCGCAGGAGGCGACGGGACACTCAGCCTAGCGGCATCAAGTCTGCCGAAGGGATTTCCGCTCTTACCCATGCCAATGGGAACCGAGAATCTGTTGGCCCGACTGATCGGTCAAACGAACCGTGCCGATGACATTGTGAAGACGATCGAATCGGGGAATCAAATCGAAATCGACGCCGGCGAGGCGAACGGGCGAATGTTCCTGATCATGGCCACGATCGGGTTCGACGCCGAAGTGGTTCGCGCCGTTCACCTTCGCAGGCAAGGCCACATCAGTCGTCTTTCCTACGCGATGCCCGCGCTACGTCTGTTCAGCCGATACCGGTACCCAGAACTTCAGATCGCCGACGAATCCACCGCGTCGGGGCAAGCGACTCGCCACACGGCGGCATGGGCGATGTTGTTCAATCTGCCTTGCTATGCGGCAGGCTTGCGAATCATGTCCGAAACCGACGCATCGGACGGCAAGTTGGATGCCGTGCTTTTCGGCCGTGGCAGTCCCGTCTCAACGCTTCGGTATCTCGCAGCCGTGGGTATTCAGCAGCATCGCCATTTGCGCGACGTGAAAAACGCACAGTTCGAAGCGGTGCGAATCGATTGCGAAAAACGAGTCGCATACCAGCTGGACGGCGACTACGTCGGCAAGACGCCTGTTGAAATTCGCACACTTCCCAAACGGGTGACGCTTCTGTGCCCCAAGTCTCTGCCAAGAAACCTGGTCGCATCCATTGGGCTTTCCCATGATGCCGTTGGCTAACGAATTGATGAACCGGTCGTCGTTTTTGCCCGCGCTGTTTCGTTGGATCGGACTCGTCGGTGCGATTGTCTTGACGATCCCCTTCATTCTCGCGATGAGCTTGGATCCGAATCCGGATGGCCTGGGCACGCATCGACAGCTCGGACTACCGCCTTGTTCGTTCGTGATGCTCTGGCAGATCCGTTGCCCGATGTGCGGGATGACAACTTCCTGGGCTTATCTGATGCGGGGCAATCTTCTGGATGCCTTGCGCTCGAATCCTGGCGGCGTGATTTTGGCGGGGATGAACGGGTTTTTGATCCTCAAATTCCTGCGGATGGCGAAGCTTCGGAGGCTGCCGTCCGATCGAGAAATGCGAACAATCGTGCACGCGGCGATGCTCGCGGGATTCGTCATTCTGTCTTTCTGGCTAATTCGGTTTCGCGACTTGTGAATCGCTCGGCTCCATGTGATTCATTCCGGGTTATTCCGATCGCATCGAACGAAGGTGCTGCCGGCTTGAGGTTACTTCCGCGAGCGGTTCTGTCCATGTATCTGTGGCTGGAATGAATTAAGCTGGATGGGCGTTCACCGACCGATCACTCAAACCCAGCCAAGCGAGAAGCTGCGGCGACGATGGATCCAAACCAGTTCGAAAGTCTGATGCGTCGAATTCGCGAAGGCGACGAAGACGCGGCACGAGAATGCGTTGAGCACTTCGAGCCAGAGCTTCGCAGGATTGCTCGTGTGCGGTTGAGAGATCCACGTCTGCGGTCCCTCGCCGACTCGATCGATGTCTCGCAGTCGGTTTTCGGCAAATTCTTTCAGCGTTATTCGTCAGAGCAGAAGATCGAAACCAAGGAGCAGCTTCTCGCGCTGCTTGTAAAGATGACCAAGAATCGCGTCATCGATTTGGCTCGCAAGCATAGGCCTCCTCAGAAAGCAGTTGATGGCGGCATGGTGGCGGCGCGCGAAGTCACTCAGCTTGGGGACTTGGATGCAATGATCGAAGACTCCGGGCCGAGCACGGTGATCGCCTCCAAAGATCTAGCCGAACACATTCGGCAGAAGCTTTCTGCGGAGGAATTCGACTTGGTCAGTCGCCGCAACCAAGGCCAGGCGTGGGAACAGATTTCGGATGCTCTTGGTCAGTCGGCAGAGTCACTTCGCAAGCGTCTCGCTCGGGCACTTCAGCGAGTTCGCGACGAAATGAATCTCGAGGCCACGTGATGTGTGGCAACTCTGCGAAAGTCTTGTCCGATCTTACCGGCTGAGACGTTCTCCAATGGTGGACGCTTCACGATTCATTTTCTTGTCACCGAAAGTCGATCTGGAATTGCTCAACTGCCCAGCTTGATAGGTCCCTGATGCGGTCATCCCTCGTTTCTGAATTTGCTTCGCGACGGCGTTCCGGTGAAACGTTCGATGACTTCATGCGCGATCATCCGACGGTCGAGACTTCGGTTTTGATTCAGATCATTGGGGAAGATCAGCGTTTATCTGAAGAAAACGAATTCCGAGGGCTCGAAACCTATCTCCAAAAGATCCCCGAGCTCAAGGAAGACTCCGAAGCAGTACTGGAAGCCATGTATTCGGAATGGCTCATCTTGGAAGAAGCGGGTGAGTCGATCGACGGCGAGTCATACATCAAGTGCTTTCCCGATCTCGAAGAGGAGATTCGCAGACAACTCCAAGTCCACCAGGCTCTGAAGTTTGACGAAAGCGTTGAGATCGGTCTGTGCGACACGCCGGAAGCGAATGCCGATGCAACGGTCCGAGAAGTCATCGAAGCCCCGCCCGCTCAGCCCGAGTTTGATGACCTGCAGATCGGCAAGCTCGCGGGCAAGGGTGGAATGGGCGTCGTCTTTCTCGGCCGCAGCAAAACGCTTGGGCGAGATGTCGCGGTGAAAGTCCTCTCGCGCTCGGTACAGCCCGACTCGGCTGAAGCACGACGCATGGAACGCGAGGCCCGCATCGTTGCCAGCTTGGACGATCCCAACATCGTCAAAATCTATGACGTGCGACGAGATCAAAACGGACTTCCGGTCATCTTGATGGAGTACGTCGATGGCGGAACGTTGGCGAGGAAGCTGGCCAACGGTCCGCTCCCGCCACGCGAGGCCGCGTCAATTTTGGAGGCCATCGCCGGCGGACTTGCAACGGCTCACGCATCGGATTTAATCCATCGAGACTTAAAGCCGGCAAACATTTTGCTAACCAAAGACGGGTCACCAAAGGTTGCCGACTTTGGTCTGGCCCGCGCGATCGAACCGGGTTCGATCAACGCAACCACGATGACCAATTTCGTCGGTACACCCAGCTACGTTTCGCCGGAACAAGCTCGAGCCGAACCGAGTGCGATTCGCCCGGCAAGCGACGTTTATTCGCTCGGCGTCATCTTGTACGAAACGCTAACTGGAAGACCTCCCTTCCAAGCGGCGACGGCTTGGGAAGTCGTCAGCGACATTTTGAATGAGGATATCACTCCCATTCGTCAATTGAATCGTCGTGTCCCAACGGATCTGGAGACGATCTGCCACCACTGCCTGGAGCGTTCCGTCGATCGTCGCTACCAGAACGCGACGGAGCTTCGCGAAGATCTGAAACGATATCTCGACGGACGGCCAATCCTCGCAAAGCCCACACCGCTGCACCGTCGAATCATTTCTTGGGTGAAACGACATCCATCGCTGTCCGCGGCAGCCGGCATCGCGGGTGTTGCTCTCCTCTCGATCGCGGCTGTTTCTCTGCGATCAAGCAGCAAGATTCGGGTTTCGCTCGATCGAACGTCCGCCGCGTTGGAGGATGCGGCGATGCAGCGAGATGTCGCGGTCAAGGCGATGAATGATCTGGTCTATACCGTCCACGATGAGCTGCAGACTCGCGAAGCTTCGATCGAAGCCCGAGGCGAGGTCTTGAAGTCGGCAATGCTTGGGCTGCAAAGAGTG
>JBCCOI010000144.1:0-13721 GCA_039025515.1 Planctomycetota bacterium | reverse complement strand
CGGGACGGCACTGTACATCAGCAATCTGCTCAGCGAGTATCCGGTGAAACTGACGCGGTTGGCACGAGGCATTACCGCCGGCAGTGTGTTGGAATATGCGAATCGTGAGATGATCGCCGATGCGTTAACCGGTCGGCAGTCTCTTTAGCTCAATAAAAATTGCGTGCGTTCTGCTCCGATGGGGCCGACGACGGAGGCGATCCCAACCAAGAGCGTGAAAAGTGGTGTTCGCCGCCGACATCGGTTTGCATCGGTGAACCCTCTAAGGTCGACTGTGTCTGGCCCGGTAGTTCCCTTTTCTCCCAGCGAGACCGGTCGCACCCATGTTTGCCAACTACCTCTCGTTACCCCGCGTCGTTCATCTGATCTGTTTGGGCTCGTTGATTAACCGAGCCGGGTCGTTTGTCGTCATTTTTCTTTCGATCTACGCCAGCGAGCAACTCGGGCTGGGTGTAACGTTTGCGACCGCCTGCATTGGCGTCTTGGGAGCCGGCTCGATGGCCGGATCGGTTATCGGTGGCTACCTCGCGGACCGGCTGGGACGACGGCCAGTCATGTTGTTTGCCCTATTCGGAAGTGCCACGATCTTGGTCGTGTTGAGCGGTGTAACGAATCGCTGGCTGTTCATGCTTCTGGTCGGTGCATTCGCCTTGCTGGCTGATCTTTACCGACCGGCAGCTTCTGCAATGATCGCCGACTTGGTGCCTGTCGAATCACGACCCCATGCCTTCGCTTGGCTTTACATTTCGATCAACCTCGGCTTCGCAATCGCGGCCCCTGTGGGTGGTTTTTTGTCGGCGTACTCGTTTGCATGGCTGTTCTGGTTGGACGCGGCAAGCCTCGCCTGTTTCGCTTCGATCATTTGGTGGTTCATTCCCGAGACGATCCAACACTCCAAACCAACCGATGTAGATTCGAACGCCGACCGCCCCGGCTCGACCTTCCAATTGGCCGGTGTCGAGCGGGTCTTGACGGACAAGACGTTCCTGATGTTTTGTCTTTCCACGCTGTTGATCATGATCGTTTTTGTTCAGGGTTTTTCAACGCTGCCGATTTACATCAAACAGATCGGGATGACGAATACCCAGTTTGGCGCGTTGATGTCGATCAACGGACTGCTGATTGTGTTGCTGCAATTGCCGATGACGCACTGGCTCTCTCGTTTCGAAGCGATGTCGGTGATCATTGCGGGCGGACTGTTGATCGCGCTTGGTTTCGGCATCAACGCTTTCGGAGCGGGTGTCGGCATCGTCGGGCTGGGCATTTGCATTTGGACGCTTGGTGAAATCCTTCAAGCTCCGTTCAAACAATCGATTGTCAGCGACCTTGCTCCTGTAGACTTGCGGGCCTCCTACATGGGACTGTTCAGCATGTGCTATGCAACGGCATTGACGCTGGGCGCCCCCTTGGGCGGAGAACTGCTCAGTCGCTTCGGACCGAGCATCCTTTGGGGCGTCGTTGCGGTGATCGCGTGTTTGGCAGTTTTGGTCTACGCTCTGATTTACCAATCAATCATGAGACGTGTTGCTGCCGCCGTAACTCAGTGACGACGGTCCATGGTTTGACCATGGATGTTGCCACCCGATGAGTTCCACTACCGACTCCAAGTTGACGCTCAGCTTTGAATGCGACTCCGGTCGATTCGATGCGAGGGGCTTCGAAGCTTGGGCGTCCCGCTTGGAGACGGTGCGTGATGCTTGGGCCCAGAATGAATTCGTCGACCGAGAATCGAAATCTCAGTTTACGGCGCGGCTTCCCTCGGACCTGAGCTTTTTGCAGCTTCCCGAATGGCTGTTGCTTTCTTACGAGCAACATCGTGAAGCAAGCGACCTGGGCGCCGTCTTCCGGATTGCCAACGGGCTTCACGACTGGATTGATGCCCTGGTCGTCCTCGGTAAGTCATCATTGATCGACGGAGTCGAAGCAATCTTTCGTGTTTGCTGCGACCCGTTTCACAATGAGCTGAACCGAGCGGTCCGGGGCAGCAAGCCGAGGCTCTACTTCGCCGATGAAGCAAGCGACAACGATCGACTTCATTCGTTGAGAACTCGACTTAGCGAAGGAGGCTACGGAAACGGCCTTGCCGAGGGTCGATGGGCGGCGATCGTTGATGGTGACCATCCGCGCAGTGTCGCAGTGCTGCAAAGGTTGAATGGTCCTGAAGACCTCCAGCGAGCGGTGAGCGATGAGAGCCCACGATTGCTGACCATCTTCTCCCAAGTCGACCACCCTCCCGGTCTCGAGATCGATCATGAGTCGCTTGCCATTTCAAAGGGGCTAGCTGATTTCGAAATGATCTTAAGCACAGCGGGGTTGCTTCCTGCGGCGTTTCTGGGCTTGGATTGCATTCAATTGCTGGTTGGAGCTGCAAATGTCAACGAGCACTTCTGGCATCAGCCGTACTCAAGCAATCTTGTTCTACAGTTCATCGCTGCGAGACTGGTTGCGATGCAATGCACTCCGGCAGACAGTGGCTCTGCAGGAGGTATTGAGGATGACGGTACTGCGACACTTGGCCATGCCGCTGCCGTGACAACGACACAGTCGAGCCTTCGTCCACTGGTTCGTTGGTTTGCTGACGTTGCGTCGATGCCGTCGCTGCCAGCCGGTCCGGTAGACGGCCCGATCAAGCGTCCGTACTTGGCCTACCTGGCGAAGACGCTTCGCACGGACGAACTCGATCGTGAAGACGATTTCGCCGAGGTCTCAGAGGATTGTCTACGCTTGATACTTCCAACAATCGATTTTCGTCCGCTGGGAGAATGGCTCCAGTTGGAGCTGATATCTCGAAGAATGATTCGAGAGATGACGCCCTGACCAAAGTTGGTTGCAGCCTCTTGAAGTTGAAAAAGTGGCCTTAACCTTCGTCTGCAACACGCTCTGATAGACGAGCCAAACAGTTTCTCACCCGTTCGTTGAGACCCCATCGACCCACACCGGGTGATTCCTCCGGTCGAAACCCTGTTTCGCGTTAGATGTGATTCAACGAGTTGGGGATCAGAAGCTCGTCTTCCCAAGATTCGGGTCGCGGACCAGAATGCTCCGAGAGCGGGGCGAAACCTTTATTTTTCGTTCCGATTGCCGTCAACACCGTCCCCCCGGATCGATCGTGGATCGCCGTACTTACACGTTTATTGTCGCGTCTGCGGCGTTTCTGTTTTTCTACCTTTCGCTGCGAGCGATGATCGCCCCGCCGGTCAATCCGAATCAACCTGTCGCGGGGGCGAATGGCGAAGTTGAAGAAAAAGCAGATCCGGACGAACCAGTCGACGACGAACCCAACTCTGTCGGTGATGGTGCGGCGAATGCCGACGAAGAAATCGTTGGAATCGCGAGCACCACGGCGACACCGAAGTGGTTCACGCTGGGGTCCATGAATCCCGCAGACGGCTTCGACCTACTGATTTATTTCGCCAATCAAGGCGGTGCGATCGAGCGGATTGAAGTCACCGCCCGCAACGACGATGGCAAGTTCGAGTACAGACGGGTCGACACCCGATCCGGTTATCTCGGTTACTTTGCCGGCCAGTCGAGCGATCAGTTTGATGGCGTGAAGGTGAACGTGATTGGCCCGGGGTCTCCGGCGAGTTTGGCGACGGCAGAAACCGGCGAGAAGGGCATTCAAGTCGACGATGTGATCCTTGCTGTTGATGGAACTCCCGTCACGGAAGAAACCGAGATCGCGGAGGCTTTGGAAGATTCGAAGCCGGGCGATTCCGTGACCGTCGAGGTCGCACGGGGGAATGCAGCATCACCGCTCATCTTCGAAGTCGAACTGACGGAGCATCCACTCGACCTCGTTCGCTTGGCGAAGTACGGAGGCGACGACCAAATCAAAGGCAATCTATCTCGGCTGTCTTGCCTGATGTCAGTTGCGAGGATCGGTACCAAATCGATTCGTTCGGGTGACCGCTCAATCAAAGGCCTGCGAGATCCGGAAGAACGATTCTGGGACGCCACTGTGTCCGCCGTCGACGGAGACATGCAAGAGATTTCATTCGAAACCACGCTCGGCACGCAGGAATTGGATTTCCTGCGCGGAGAGCCGATTCGAATGAAGCGTTCCTTTGCGATCAAGAAAGGCAGCTATGCGATCGACATGGACATGGAGCTGACCAACCTGGGTGGGCGCACGCAGGAAGTGGCGTATCGACTCGACGGTCCAAACGGCGTCACGCCCGAAGGTTGGTGGTACAGCGTGAAGATAAGTCCCAACTTTGGTGGTGCTGCCGCCCGCGATATCGTCTATCGCACCGAAGCGGATGGACACGAGTTGGTCAGCGGACTGACGCTCTTGAAACAAGTCCGTAAAGAAGATTCTACTCCGTACTATGGGATCTTTGCCGGAGACAGCTCGGATGCGGCGCGGACGCTCGACTACATAGGCGTCGATGCACAGTACTTTGCCGTTGGCTATTTGCCCACCGAAGACGATTCGGACTTGAATCAGTTCGACCGCTGTAGTGCGGTGGTGGTTGCGGACCCGGAAAAGGTCGGACGACATAAAGAACGCGCGGTCAATGTGTCCTTCTTCCTTGAAAGCGCACCCGAGGTGCTCGGCCCGGGCGAATCGATTACGCAAAAGCTTCGCATTTATGCGGGCCCCAAAGATCCCGAGGTCTTGGAGAACTATGCGATTTCCGACTTCGTCTACTACGGATGGTTTGCGATCTTCTCAAAGCCTCTTTCGATTCTTCTGCACTTCCTTCAAAGCCTGGTCGGCAACTACGGCGTCGCCATCATCCTGCTGACGATGATCGTGCGTTTTGCAATGTTCCCCATCAGCCGCAACGCAGCCGTGAATGCTCAAAAGATGCAGGAGCTGGCTCCGGAGATGAAGAAGATCGCGGAGAAATACAAGGACGATATGGAAGGCCGCCTGAAAGCTCAGCAGGCATTACAGAAGCGTGTCGGTTTTAATCCGCTCGCGGGCTGCCTGCCCATGTTTTTGCAGCTTCCCATCTTCATGGGTTTGTATCGCGCCTTGTCCGTCGATATCGAATTGCGTCAGAAACCGTTTTGGTCCACGACGGGCTGGGCATCCAACCTTGCCGCGCCGGACCAATTCTACTTCTGGGCAGACTGGATGCCTGATTACTTCGCGGGGCGTGGAACCGGTTGGCTGGGCCCATACTTCAACTTGCTTCCAATCGTCGTTGTGATTCTGTTCATCACGCAACAAAAACTATTCATGCCGCCAGCCACGGATGACCAAACGCGGATGACGCAGAAGGTGATGACTTTTATGACGCTGTTCATGGGTTTGTTTTTCTTCCGTGTCCCCGCCGGACTGTGTATTTACTTTGTCGCGAGTAGTTTGTGGGGGATCGGGGAACGTTTGATTGTCAAACGCACGTTACCCCAAGGAAAACACTTCGATCTCGACGGCGACGGTGACGGGGATAACTTGGTGATCGACGCCACGGCGACGTCAAGTAAATCCAAGCAGACCTTGGCAGAAAAGTTGCTCGAGCGCGTCGGACAGAAAGAACCGGAACGGACGGTGTTGCCCCCAAACAAACGAAAACGCCCAGGCGGAGGCGGAAAGAAGAAACGCTAATCGCCGGCGACGGTGTCTTGTCCGTCGCGGTGACGTCCCCGTCTTCGTTTTGCTCATTTGGTAGAATACGAATACTTCCTTTCACGGAAGACGTTGCTTTCCACCGCAACGGGTGACGCTTTCTATCCACTTTGGCCGCCGTCGCAGTTCTCGGCATGACCACAACCGAATCTGTTTAATCAAGAGGCAAGGGTGAAGCATGCGTCTTTTGACGTTGATAATTGGTTTGACTTCCGCCGGTCCTCTGTTTGCGCAAACACCGCGTTTCCAGTTTGAAAGAACGGGAGGCGACCAAGCTGCTCAAAACGCGGTCACCGGTACTTGGGAAGCAATCACCGACGAAGGGATTGAGATCCGCACGGACTCCGGCGTCGAGACCATTCTCTTTACCGAACTCGCGTCGGTTCGCCCCGAACCTCCGCTGGAAGCAATCGAGGGTCCACCCCAGCGAATCACGCTGGTCGGCGGGTCGGTTTTGAGCAGCCAAGAACTTGCGACGACGGACGATGAAAGTATCAACATCATTCTACGTCGGCAGCCGGACCTGAAAGTTCCTTTACGCTTCGTTCGGTCCATTCGCTTCCGCAGAGGGACGGCGACTTCGGATCCGCAGTGGCTGGGGCTGACGGAACAGGAAAACAGATCAGATGTGATGGTGATTCGCCGAGGTAACGACCAGTTGGATCCGATCGAAGGTGTCATCGTCGCGTTGGATACCGAGACTCTCGACTTCAATCTAGACGGCGACATCATTGAAGCCCCAATTGAGCGACTCGAGGGAGTGGTCTTTCGCACGACGGGCGGGGAAGCGAATAAGAACCAAATAAAGATCACCGGCCGCTACGGATCACAGTTCTTCATCGATCGGTTGCAGTCCGGACCGGTCGCAAGCGAAATCTCGGTCGACTTGCCGGGCGAAACAACGCATCGGATTCCCATCGATCAGCTCCGTGAAATCACATGGTCGAGCGGTCGAGTGATGTTGGCGCAGGAACAACCCGCCGACAGCGGATACAAACCCTACCTGACGCCCGGCATTGAGCCAGGATTGTTTAAGAAGTGGTTCGAGCCACGATCCGAAGGAAGCGACTTGGTTGCTTCGGCGGGAGGATCGATCGAGTATCGCATCGACGACGGTTTTCAGTCGTTGATCGGCTCGGTTGCACGCGAAGAATCGGTTGCCGCGACCAGCAAGGTAATCGTCCGAATCGAACTCGACGAAAACGTTGCCTGGGAGCAAAAGCTTGACGGGAGCCGCCGCGCCGTGGGCTTTCAAATCCCCGTAACGGACAGCCGGCGAGTTCGCTTTCGGGTGCTTGCCGGCGACGATGGCGACGTCGGAGATACCGTTCGATTCTTTCAGCCTCGGCTACTAAAATGAGATCGATGAATAAGTCCAGTTCCCAAATCGTTCTCCTTGCTTTCTTGCTTCTAATGACTCCCTTCGCCACTTGGGCAGCGGAGCCGGGCGGATTGGAACTGGATCCCGTCGTCGCCGAAGCGGAAGCCAAACGGATCGCCGCAATCGCTCGAGCAACACCCAGTGCCGTCAGTGTGTTTATCCCCGGTGGCGGCGGAGGTGGAAGCGGAGTTTTGATTTCGCCGGAAGGCTACGCACTGACGAACTTTCACGTGACCAGCCCCGCGGGCACATTTATGCGTTGCGGACTGAGTGACGGTCAGGTTTATGATGCCGTGTTGGTGGGTCTTGATCCGGTCGGCGACTTGGCCATGATCAAGTTGCTTGGTCGAGATGATTTCCCATACGCTTCCTTCGCCGACAGCCTCAAAGCACGCCCCGGTGATTGGTGCATGGTGATCGGCAATCCTTTTCTGCTCGCGACCAATCTCCAACCTACGGTGACGTGGGGCATCCTGAGCGGCGTTGGACGTTATCAGTATCCCGCAGGTACCTTGCTGGAGTATGCCGATTGTTTGCAGACGGATGCGTCGGTGAACCCCGGAAACTCGGGTGGTCCGATCTACAACGACCAAGGTGATTTGCTGGGCGTCGTCGGGCGTTGTTCTTTTGAAAAGCGTGGACGCGTCAACGTTGGTGTCGGTTACGCAATCTCAATCAACCAAGCCAGAAACTTTTTGGGTTACCTCCGCAGCGGACGAGTCGTCGACCACGCAACACTCGGCGCGACGGTTTCGACGGATCCTGATGGCGGCGTCGTCGTGAGCAACATTCTCACATCGAGTGATGCTTATCGCCGTGGAATGCGATACAACTCGGAGGTCCTGGAGATCGACGGACGTCCGGTGTCAACGGCCAATGAAGTGCAAAACGTTTTGGGAACGATTCCGGCCGACTGGCGAGTGATGGTCGCGTTTCGTGAAGACGGGAAGACCATTCGTGTCCCCGTAAGGCTCAGGTCGGTGCACCGTCGCGACGAACTGATCGAGAAAATGGGTTCTGCGCTACCGCCCCCGCCGCCAGTTCCGGATTCACCGCCCGATGAAGATTCTCCTGAGAAGGACGAGGAAGGTGAGAAGGAAGCCGAGCCTGAGAAGCCTCGCGGGCGCCGACCTCCTTCACCACACGGAGCGTCGGGACCGAAACAGAAAAAGACGATTCCCGAAGCGGCGGCGAAGTTGATCGAAGAACGTCAAAGCTACGCGAACTACTACTTCAACCGCCTCGAACAAGAGCGTTTTTACGATCAACTGGTAGCTCTCGGTGATGACGAGACCGTGGGCACGGAACGCTGGCAGATTTCGGGGAAGACGCCCGACGGCGATACCTGCACGCTCCTGGTTCAGGACGGCAAGTACGCGATGGATACGGGGCAATTCGCATACTCGGCAAGCAGCAAGAACGAGTTATTCGATGCAGTCGACCAAGATTCAGTTGCGGGCATGCTTCCCGCACTCGATGCTTGGCGAAAAATGATTGCACTGGGGCCAAAGCAGTTTGGTGACGTTTATTACAAAGGCACCATGCCTCTTTCGGGTCAACGGCCTCTCCGTGATTGCACGGTTGGTATCGATGGCGAAATGGAAGTTCGCTGGTTGATGCATCCGGAGTCAAAGTTGTTGGAGTGCATCGAGGTGATCGCGGATCGTGACTCCGATCCCGCCGAACTTTGGATCAGCTGGGAAGGCGGAAAAATCGCTGGACTAAAGCTGGTCTATGGAGTGGAGACGGCTCTCGAATTCACGCTTGAATCTTGGCAACGGGGAGAAAGCGAAGAATGAGTGGCTGTTTGCGATCGATCCTGCTCGTCAATTGCGCCCTCTGGTTGACGGTGAGTTCGGCTGCTGCCCAACCACCGGTTGCTTCTGATTCTCGCGACATACAAAAAACGGTTGTCAAGATTTATGGGGCCGGCGGTTTAAGACAACTTGAAGCCTACCAGAGCGGATTCCTAGTCTCACCCGAAGGCCATATTGCAACGGTTTGGAGCTACGTGCTTGACGTCGAGCCGATCGTGATCCTGGACGACGGACGTCGATTCGAGGCAGAAATTGTCGGCATCCAACCCGCACTCGAACTGGCGGTGTTGAGGATTGATGCGTCGGAGCTCCCTTATCTGGAAGTCCCAAAGAAACTTCAGGCCACATGGGGTGACCCCGTCCTCGCCGTAAGCAATCTGTTCGGTATTGCCGCCGGGGACGAACCGGCCAGCGTCATGCAGGGAATGATTGCCGGAATTGCCAACTTGGACGCCAGGCGTGGCACGTTCAAGACGCCGTATCGCGGGAAGGTGTTGCTCCTCGATTTGATCGCCAACAATCCGGGTGCCGCCGGCGGTGCCGTTGTCGATGCGTCCGGGACATTGGTCGGAATGCTCGGCAAAGAACTGCGAGACAGCGGAACCGGCGTTTGGCTCAATTACGCGCTGCCAATCGATGCATTGCGTGTTGCCATAGGAGATGTCATCGCCGGCCGTGCAACCACAGTCCCGGAGGAATCAAACCCGATCCTTCGACGCGAGCAATCGCACAATTTGACGACACTGGGTTTGGTTTTGGTGCCGAACGTGCTCGAGTCGACGCCGGCTTTTGTGGACACGACGTTAAAGGACTCACCAGCGGCGAGGGCGGGCTTGCTCGGCGATGACTTGATCCTTCTGCTCGATGGGCAGCGCGTTGCCGATCAGTCATCGCTTAAGGACCTTCTTCGTCGTATCGATCGTCGAGACGGTGTTTCGGTCACCATCCAACGTGATGCGGAAATCCTGTCCGTCAAACTTCAGCCGTGAGAAAATCAGTTGCGTTTCAAGACTCGCGTCGAACGTCCGAGGAACGAATGGTAAATGGTGTTTCGTGCCGCCGTGCTATCTTCGCGTTAGCCATCATCTGCACACTCATTTGGGGCAAGATGGCGCTAGCCCAGCAGGATTCCGCATCGCTCAAGTATCGTCAAGCGATGGCGAAAGCGGTCCGCGATGCCGCAGGCAGTGTTCTGGATTCGGTTGTTTCCATTGAAGTCATCGGGATCGCTGAAACTGCTCCGGGGCGTGGTGCTACAAGTGAAGTGGCGGGCGATGCGCCCACTTGCGGCGTGATCATCGACGAACGCGGATACATCATCGCTTCGGACATCGTTCTTAGACGACCAGCCGCCACGATCTTGGTGGTACTTCCAAACGGCGACCGTGTCACTGCCGAGCAGGTTGCTCGAGATACACATCGTGGGTTGGTTTTGTTGAAGATCGAAACAAAGGAACCTCTGACGGTCGCCCAGTTGCCAGATTCGGTTGAGGTCCCTGTAGGATCCACGGTGGTCGCCGTGGCGCGATACGGCGAGACGTTCACGCCGTTGGTCAGTAGCGGAATCTTAAGCGCAACGGAACGTTTAGAAGGAACGATGTTGCAATGCGATGCACGGGTTTCGCCGGCGTTCTATGGCGGACCCGTGGTCGACCTCTACGGAAGAGTCATTGGAGTTTCTGTTCCTGCGGTCGCTGAGGGTGGCGCGCCAGACTCGACGAGTTGGTACGACTCCGGAATTGCGTTTGCCGTCCCCGCACCAGTGCTGAAGGAAAAACTGAGCCGTCTCATTGAGGGCGAAACGATTCGCAAGGGACTGATCGGAATCGTCCCCGTTACAACCGATCCGTATTCGGAAGGAACGGAACTCGCGTCCGTCAGAATACGCTCCCCGGCAGAGCGCGCCGGATTGAAAGCCGGTGATGTGATTACATCAATTGCCGGCCGAGACGTCCGCCGCTTTCAGCAGATCCGACAAGTCCTCGGTCGATTCGATGCCGGCGATACGATTAAGGTCTCACTGGAGCGCGAGTCCAGTAAGCTCTCATTTGATGTCACGTTGGCCGACTCGATCCCACCGCTCGATCCACAACGCGTTGGACTCTGGATTCAAGAGCAATCAAGCGATGGCGATGATGATGATCGATTGATCGTTAGCGGAGTGATTCCGGGTTCGCCGGCAGATGAGAACTTAAAACCGGGCGATGTAATCAAGTCGCTTGATGGGACAACCGTCGAATCAGCCGAAGGACTTTCCAGACGCATGGTAACGGCGGAACCCAAACGACCGATCGTTTGGAGGGTAGATCGCAACGGAGAGGAACTCGATGTGCAAACGGTTCCCCAGCCAATTGCTGGCCCTCTGCTGTCCGAAACGGTCCCCGCTTGGGAACCCGCCAAGGTCGAAAACAGTTGGGATGCAGTGGAGCTGAGACTACCGGACGTTTCCAACCTGGCCGCTTATGTGGCTCCCGAGCCGGACGAGACTTTGTCCGATCGAGGGCTTGGTCTCCTCGTGTTGCTGCTCGCACCAAAGGATCGCGATGCAAAAGCGGCACTCGAACCATGGCGCGAGGCTGCGACTGCGGCCGGTGTGGTTGTGCTCGCGCTATGCAGCGAAGAAGAGAAGCAATGGCAGTCCAAGGAAATCGATGTCGTAGCGCGCATGACAACGTTGCTGGCCCAGCGCGTACCCGTTGGCGACGCCGCACTGGCCACAGACGGTGTCTTGGGTAACGAGCCGACAGCCGCCGATACCATGGTCATCGCGATTGCGTTGTCAGATCGAAAGCAGTTTACGGGGATCGCATTTTCGGCGGATTCAAAACCACCTGCCGTCCGGCTCCGCGAGAACGAACCCGATCATTCGATCCGATTGATGTTGCCGATCGAGAGCGTCGAAGACGGTCCGACGTGGTTGGCGCCGCTCAAGGCGAATGGTTACCCGATCGTGCTTGGTGGGACGTTGGGCAAAGCGGACTTGCTGCGTTGGACGCGTCTGCTACAAACGCTGTAGCCCAGCCTCTTCGAGGCCGGGCAGGCTCGCAAGCACTGTAGCCGGCCTCTTGGGATGTCGGATCTATTACTGCGGGTTTTCGGTTGGTCCACTTTGAGCCGCAGGGCGATAGCCCCGGTTCTGTTAGCAACCTCGCCAGCAACCGGGGCTATCGCCCTGCGGCTCAGTAATAAATCCGACGTCCCTCGAGGCCGGACCGGGTTCAGAGAACCCAGCTACAGGATTTGACCAGGTTCGCAGAACCCGGCTACAGGGTTTGCATGGGCTTGGGAACTACAACGATTTGACGTTCCAAATCTCGTCGGCATACTGGCGAATGGTCCGGTCACTGGAGAACCAACCGCTGTTGGCTGTGTTGAGGATGCTCATCCGATTCCAGTGATCCTGATCCGCATACGCGTCCGCGACTTTGCATTGACAATCAATGAAGCTGCGGAGGTCCGCAATGGTCAACCATTGGTCTTGAGGGCTCCGAAGTCCAGAAACCAGTTCGCCGAAGATGCCCGGCTCACCTTGATTGAAGTGGCCGCTCTCGATCAGGTCCATCACTCTGCCGATTTCTTCATCGCCGGCGATGATGCCGTTCGGATCATAGCTCAGTTTCGTCTCAGCAACTTCCTGGGCGTCTAAGCCGAACAAAAAGAAGTTCTCGGCACCAGCTTTTTCACGTATCTCAATGTTGGCTCCGTCGAGCGTTCCAATGGTCAGCGCCCCGTTCATCATAAACTTCATGTTGCCCGTTCCGGAAGCTTCTTTGCCAGCCGTTGAGATTTGCTCGCTCAACTCAGTGCCGGGACAAATGACCTCCATCGAGGACACGCGATAGTTCGGGAAGAAGACGACACGGAGCAATTCCTTGGCCTTCGGTTCGGAATTGACGACACTGGCGACATTGTTGATGAACTTGACGATCAATTTTGCGAGGTGATAGCCCGGCGCGGCCTTACCGCCGATTAGAACGCAGCGTGGTGCCATTCCATCGGTTTGGTCCCTCATAATCCGATCGTAAAGATGCACGATATGAAGCGTGTTCATGAGCTGACGCTTGTACTCGTGAATCCGCTTGACTTGAACATCGAAGATCATCGAAGCGTCAAATTTGACGCCCGTGTGTTTTGCGACATAGTCCGCCAAACGGATTTTGTTCTGACGCTTCACAGCTCCCCATCGCTTGCGAAACGCAGAATCGTCGGCGAACGGTGCCAGATCACCGATCTTCGATAAATCGGATTCCCACTCCGTTCCGATCGATTCGTCGAGCAATTCACGGAGCGGCGGATTGCAATGAGAAAGCCAGCGACGTTGCGTGACGCCGTTCGTTTTATTGTTTAGCTTCTTAGGCCAAATTTGGTCGAAGTCTTTGAACAAGCCGGTCTTCAGCAGATCGGTGTGCAGTTGAGCAACGCCGTTGACCGAAAAGCTGCCGACGATCGAAAGGTATGCCATCCGGATGTGTGGAGTGTGACCATTTTCGATCAATGAAACGCGATGTAGTAGTGCCTCATCCCCAGGGAACTGCTTGGCGACATCCGCGAGGAATCTCTCGTTGATCTCGAAGATGATCTCCATCACGCGTGGTAGCAGCTGACCAAACAGACTGACCGACCAACGCTCGAGAGCTTCGGGAAGGAGCGTGTGGTTTGTGTAGGCCATGCACTGCGTGACAATTTTCCAAGCTTCATCCCACTCCAACTCGTGTTCGTCCATCAGGAGACGCATCAGTTCCGGAACGGCACAAGCCGGGTGCGTGTCATTGAGTTGGAAACAATTCTTGATTCCAAAACCTGTGAAATCCTCCCCGTGCTTCTCCACCCATTCGGCGAGCACATCCTGAAGCGACGCCGATACGAGGAAGTACTGTTGCTTCAATCGCAACTCCTTGCCGTTCTCGCTGGAGTCATTCGGGTAGAGCACCATCGAAATCTG
>JBCCOI010000143.1:0-13741 GCA_039025515.1 Planctomycetota bacterium | reverse complement strand
CGTGACCTGATGACGATTCAGGCAAAAGCAAGCGCCAACGTTGCGCTCGATAAGCTTCTCAACGACCGTCAGCATATTGCATTGGTGATTGATGAGTACGGCAGTGCGGTGGGTGTCGTGACCCTCGAAGATGTGATCGAAACGTTGATCGGTTTAGAGATCGTCGACGAGCAAGATCGCCAAGTCGACATGCAGGCGTACGCGCGGCAGCGTTGGAAGAACAGGGCGGAGCGGGCGGGGCTACCCGTGGAGAAGAACTCCGAGCACCAGCCTTCCTAGCAAACGTCACGCGGTCGCAAAAACCGCCGAGTCCCGGTGGTGGACTGACACGTGGACGGCGCGAGGCTTGTCTTGCAATGGAGTCCAAAGCGAAGGAACCATCAAGGCATTCCAAGTTCGAACGGGCTGACCGTAAGTCAGTGGTCACAAAGCCATTTCGCATCGATAAATCCGCAGAATGCGAGTTCCGGCATGGATGAGCGAAACAATTGCGGTTGCCGCACTCTCGGAGCACGATTATCCTCGCGACAGCGGATTGGAAAAACATTCCAGTCCAAACGGGATGTGGCTCAGCCTGGTTAGAGCGCTGCACTGGGGGTGCAGAGGTCGCAAGTTCGAATCTTGTCATCCCGACTACCCGAGAAGCCCGTGAAACCATCCGGTTTGCGGGCTTTCGTCGTTTCTCGGGCGTCGTCTTGTGACCCTTCGGAGCGGTCAGTAAGTGACTCTGAATTACCCCGCTTCGTGCGGACTGCGGGTGCAAATTGAAGATTGAAACACCTTCCGTCGGTCTTTGGCATGACCAAGATCGATGATGGGATTCCTCGCGAAGCGATCCTCGGAGGTCGGCGTCGCACGTTTCGAATGATGATTCAAACTTGCGACCAGCTTGGTCGTGCCTGAACATCAAGCCGGTTAGCTGCGGGACGATGACGCGACTGGATCAGTTTTCGTAACGTTCACAGTCGCCGCAGATTTCAACTGAAAAATCTCTTGGTAACTGACAGCTGTCCATCGACGCTCTAGGGTGCGTTCGAGGTCCTGTCGCAGACGTATGTGGTGATCACGTGGGTGGATCGCCACTCGAATCGGCTTATCCCGCATACATGCAGCAAGCTGATTTGCACGATTGAACGAACGCAAAGACCATTCCCTAAGCCAGGTATCCGCCTCGAATCCAAGCAGAGGCAGGCGATGCTGCGATGAGTCTTCCACCAAACGGACACCGCTTAGTGTTTCAATCATTGAGAAAGGGAGATCAGGCAACTTTGACCGGCTTACAAGACCAAGTGCCCATGCAGGCGGTACGTATAGATCGGGGCAGTGAAACCCATTGGATTCGAACCATTCGGCACAGTCGTTTATTAAAGAGACAATACAGCTTTCACGGAGACTCAAGTGTTCAGCGACATCCCGTGACAGCAACAGGCTGTGGATGCGGTGTTTCCAGCCGCGAACGGATCGACAGCGATGCTCCCAACCGTGTCCCGCTAAGTCGCATCCCATCGATGCCCAGATTCGCAACTGCCGAAGATCGGTCGATTGCCAAGGGCACCCGGGAACAATCAGCAATGTCATCTTCTCGATGCCGTGCTGGCGACACATTTCAATCAACGCCCCAACATCACCAATCGTGCTAGGCATCACGTCATGAATGGAGAACAACGCGGGATGACTTCTTTGCATGCCATTCACGCTGCTTGGGATGTTGAGTGGGCGTCGCTATGAGAGTCCATTGCGTCGGCGAGAAAACCGAGCCATCGAGAAATGGTATGTTGGTTGAAGTCATGTACCGCATCCCAACTACGGCGTGCGATCCCATCTCGGGCTTCAATTGGGATTGCCATCAGTCTTTCTAGCGTCTCCGCTACGGATTCATCTTCGTTGATGTAAAACAGACCACCTGCCAATGAAGGCCATTTGGCGATTCCGCAATCGGGTCGGACCAAAACGTATCGCTTTCGTGCGAGCGCCTCCAAAGCTACCGTCCCGAACGACTCGAACGCCGAAGGCAACAGCAACGCTTCGCTACGATCCAGTTCCTGAAGCACTCGTTCCCGCGAAAGCCAGCCCAGGTACTGAATGTTGGTCACCGTTGAAGCTGCATTCTCCACCAGGGCACGCCCCGGCCCGTCGCCTGCGATGGCAAACTCGATCTGTGAATGGGTCTTTGCCGCAGCCAGGATTTGATCAAGACCTTTCTCGATCGCCAATCGACCAACAAAGATAACCCGGCTGATCTGCTCGCGTCGCGGCGTCGATGGTTTGCGCAGGAATTCGGCCGCGACGGGTGTCCCCATGATCCGAATCGACCTGGCACCGAGTGCTTTGGCATCTTCGTACGCATCCGAATTCAGTGAGGCGATCATCGAAGCTTGATGGATCAGCCACCGATGCAGTTTTCGCAGCACCGATGCCAGTGGCCCAGAGATGATGTCGGGCCAGTAGAGCGAGGCCAAGCGATCAAATTTGGTGTGATCGGCGACAACGATAGGAATGTTGTTTGCCTTTGCGTACCGCAATCCGAAGTAGGAACACGCTCCCAGGGACGGAATGATCATCAGGTTTGGACTCTGTTGGTCAAGCATCCGATAGAGCGCTCCAATGCGTGGCCAGATCATTCCTTGTGTCGTGTCGCCGGGCATTGGTACCGAGAACCTCTCCAGCCTGGAGCGTCGTTCCAGCGTGGGGGCTATCAAACTGATGTGATCCACTCGGTCACGCAGGTGCTCCATCAGGTCCTCATAATACGTTCCCACACCATTACGTCCGACAATTGCATCGGAAACGATTGAGACTCGAAGCCGCTTGTACCGCACGCTCTGCGGCACCGGATGGAAAGCGGATACCGCAGGGCTCGGCAGGGAATCGTTGACTCTCATGGCATCGCTTTGAAAATGCTTGTAGGCGGATCAGGTGTCTCGAAACTTGTCAAACCAACGGTGACCCGGTCAAGGCACTCGCGAGCGGCTTCTGATCCAAAGACCAGGTACAGCTGCCGGTGGTCGAGTCCAAACTCTTCCAGGCAGTACCGGTGCGAACTGCGATATTCACGCTGACGGGAGCAATGATGCTCCAGTTTGGCTAAGCCCTGTTCTGAGAGTGAAAAGCCGAATTGATCCAAAATGCGACTAGCCAACGAATAACTGTTCCTGATCAATTGTTCGTAAGCGATCAGTTGAAATCGTGTCGATGGAAGGACCTCATTGGCGTGATCGAGAACTCGCCAGTAGGAAGCGAGCAAGCGAACAAAGCGGTCCACGATTTCCGATTCGGCAACATCCGTTCCGAACAACGCCATACCCGATCGGAGTGAACTCAATTGGGACGGGACCGATTGATGCGGCACCCGACGCAAGCCGACGAAACACGCATCCGGGAATTCTTCTGCCAGCGCCGGGAGCCACGACGTCAGGCTGGGGTTCTTCGACAGTAGAACCAGATGCTGTCCGCGGAAGAATAGATGTCGCTGCAGGATGCGTTTGTAGGTCGAAATCAACTCTTTTTGTCGTGGCGGCTCCAGTTGATCAGAGAAATGGCCGAGCTTCCATACATCCGCGTTCCAAGGGGAACTAATGACTCGCAAAAAGCAGCCGCCAAATGGAAGCAGTGCTAGGTAATCCTCCTCCGGCGATTGCAGATCTGTCGCGTGAACGTCTTGAACCGTCATTGCCATGGTTTGCTGTATCGCGCAGAGAATTCGCCACAACGGACTGCCGAACCAGCGATCAATCTTGCGTATTCGCCGAAAGAAGCGCTTTTCACAAACCGCCGGCGCCAACAATGATTCCCAGAGTGGCAGCGTCGTGAACACGGTTTGGTCACTGGCGATCAGCCGGTGGAGCAGCGTTGTTCCGCTCCGCGGCAAACCGACAATAAACAACGGCTTGGTGATAGGGACAGAATGCAGCGACGGATAAAGCCAATCATCTAACCGCAAAGCAATTCGATGAACTAGGAAAATCGGTGTGCAGAGCACATCGAGCAAGAAAGATCGAATCGCTTTCCGCCGTCGCACCATGTCGTGTTACCGATGTCGCGTCACGGCTACAGCCGCTGAGCCATTAATCTCCCGATGATTTACAATTCTGAGTCGAGTGACTAGATCGAATCGAGAATCCGCATTCCAATTCATAAATCTTTCATGGACACGTAGGGGGTGATGAAGATTTACTGATCCTATTCGCGTTGCGCTATCGCCCGGCCAGCGCTGATCGGGTTTGTGTGTCTCTGAGGAAAGATCAAGCGCCTCCAAATGACGCTCCTCTAGTGCCGCCGATTCGAGTTGGGGCTGAATGAGACGCTTTTGCTGCCTATCTGGTTAAGTCAGCTGCACGTGGCTCGGGTCAGTCAAGAATTCACGTCGCGATGCCACCGACTTTAAAACTTGATGATGCGATGACGCCCGGCGAGGACCGGGACGCTGATCAGATCAACGCACCCGGCCCACGATGAGCGCGGCTTCTCACGCGGACCGCGAATCTGCGGAGGCAGACGAGATGGACTCACTGTTGCGAAGAAGCTTGGTGAATTCATCCACGCCTTCTTGCTCTTCTTCCAGGATGTTCTCGAGAAAAATGACGAGCGGGCGATTCCCCTCGGCCAGCTCCAAAGCCTTGGTGTACATCTCCACCGCTTTGGATTCAAAAGCAAGGCTGTTCTCAAGGATCTCACGGAGATCACGAGTTTGCTTGATTTCGTTGCGAGTCGCCGCAGGAACGCCGCCCAGCGATGCGATCTTGTCACCCACCAACTTGGCGTGGCCGAAAGACTCCTCCGCATTTTCCATGAAGGTCTTCGCGTAGACCTCACGCCAAACGCCTTCCACGATGAAACTTGCCTGAGAGTACTGGGCAACGCCCGTCCATTCGTGCTTGAGGCACTCGTTCAATTGGTCGATGACTGGTTTCATATCCATCTGCATGCTCCCAAACTTGAGCTGTTTGTGTTTTCTGACGACGTAACCTTAGCGCTGTTCAACATCGTCGGACAACCGCTTTTTCGCCGGGTAAACCACAGATTTTGGAAGGAAACTCGGATAAGTCGTCTTGTTGAGAATCGTTTGAAACAACGACCGATGCGAGAAGCTCATTTGATGAAACCGAGTGTCAACAACCGTTAGACGTCGAACCATGTCAAAACCGATTCAACTGATGATCTTCTGGACAACGGTCGCCACTCGTGAGGACGCCAGAACGCTTGCACGACGGCTGGTGGAGTCGCGACTTGCGGCGTGCGTGCAAATCGATGGGCCCGTCGAGAGTTTCTACGAATGGGACGGGGACGTCTGCGATGAATCGGAATACAGGCTCTGGATCAAATCGACACGTGGCCGAAAAGAGGAACTTGAGGCGACCGTCAAAGATATTCATCCCTACGAGTTGCCGCAGTGGATCGCAGTCGATGTCGATCATGCAGGCGAAGGCTACGCCGACTGGGCCGAAAAACAGGTAACGATTCGCTGACTGTTGTGTCCTGCTCGCCTTAGGAACGGCCAACGTTTTCATGGCGCGGTCGGTAGTGGATGACGCGACGAATTACTAGACCTCTGGATTCGCCGCCTTACCCGATTACGCCAGAATCTGGTTGGCCGCTTTTTAGCGGGACAGGTGGTAGACGGCGAACGTCGCCAGCCAGTGTTCTCCCTCATAGTGCCCGCTGGTGACATATTTCAGCCCCGCATCGGCGTGTTCTTTCGCGCTTCCGAGCAACCGTTTCCTCCGCGCGTCGCTGGCAGGCAAAGCCCTTGCGATACCGGTCATCGTCCAGGCACGTGACAGATTGAGTCCCGCGAGATGAACCAAATGCCCGTCGGTCACATCGCTCACTTCGACGGGCTCCATCATGCTGCCCATGGACTGCGATGCCAACTGAGGCAGAAAACCGTCCAACCATTCAACATACTCTTGTTGCGGGAGTACTCTCCGCATCAAGTCGGCTTCGTTGAATCCGGAAGAAAAGAAGTCATGCCCAGACGGCTCGTAATGCGCCGGGTAGTCAACATCCTCAGCGTAAAAGGCTCGCGCCTTCGAAGTCAACAACTCCTGCAATGAGTTGTCATTGACTGTTCTCGCGTAGTCCAAAATCATGCCGAGCGCGAACCCCGTATCCGGATGCACTCCGGTACGAATTGGGAACGTCAACTTCGGCAGGTAATCATTCATCCGTTCGGTGATTCGAATTTCCAGCGGCGCGAGATTCTCTCGCCACCGCCGTGCATCGGGATCGTCCCAGTCATGCAGCTCGGAGACAAGCTGCATGAACCAAGCCCATCCATACATCCGTTCGAAAGATTTGTTGTAGTCGGCCGCAAAATACTCGGCTTCACTCTCGATTGCCTCGCGGGTCAACTGCGCGTTTAGCATCTCTCGAATCTCAGCCGCCACGGTTGATTCGGGATACTGCTTGAGCAATCGAGCCAACATCCAATGTCCATGCACCGATGAATGCCAATCGTAGCTTCCGTAAAACACGGGATGCATCTCTCGCGGCGAGCGAACGTCATCAGCGGACTCCATGACGTTCGATGGTTTGTTTGGAAACTCCTGAACAATGCCCTTCAAAGCGAGCCGTGCAAACGTTGTGACTTGCTCATCACTCAGCCGTTGCATCGAGGAATGTTCGCTCGCATGAGAACACACGTCATTGAACACCAAGAAGACGGCGAGGGTATAGGTGAATACAGAGTATCGATGCATCATTATAAGTCGCTCATCGGCTCCGCCCGATTTAAACGTGTCAAAATCGATCGGACGGAGCCGATCGGCGACAATCATTGATCGCCCATTCCTAAAAGAACTTTTTGAGAGTGGATTCCTTCGGCGGTGAAGTCAACAAGGAGACAACCACAATGACGACCGTCGAAACGGCGAAAACAGTCACGACCGGATGCAGCGGCGGAACGATCGTCCATTCACCAGCCTTGAGGGCCGTTTCTGGAAATCCGTATCTCGGATTTCCCCCCAGGTCTGATCTGTAAAAAAGAACGCCCCACGCGCTCAGCATTGCGATCGCACTCGCGACGGCTCCCGCCGCGGTTAGCCGCCGCCAATAAATCGAAGCGAACACCAGCGGGAACAAACCCGTGAATCCCGCGAAGGACCAGAGCCCCAGGTCAAAAACACTTCGCGGCAAGACCAAACTTAGGACGTACGTCGCGACGACGACCGCGATCACAAATCCACGCGCCCGCCGAACCGTCGCCTTTTCGTCTTCTTCTTGATCATTCTTTCGATTCAGAATGTCTTCGGTAAACATGGTTCCCAAGCAAAGGAACTGGCTATCCAGTGACGACATGACCGCCGCCAAAATTCCAGCCGTGAGTAATCCACCGAGCAGGGGACCGGCATGCGTGCTCACCAGCAGACCCAACACGGCGTTACCCTGCTCATTCTTTGGCAATGCAGAAAGTTGATCGGCGATGCCGCTTGCAGATCCACTGGCCCACACACCCAGCAACACGCAGGGCACCCAAACAATCATGATAAAGATTGGATGGACGACGATCGGTAACTTGAAGGCTTCCGCGTTTCTCGCCGTTAACCAGTGCTGAAAAATGTGCGGGAACATTCCCACCGATAACGGGATCAGTAGAAAGGAGAAGAAGACTGTTTTTGGAATCTTCGCACGCGCCACGAGCGAAGGATCTGCCTGCTCTGAAGCTAGCTTCAGGTTCTCGGTGAAGCTGTCCGTCCCGCCGATCGAGTTGGCGATCACTACAAACGTGACGACACCCAAGATCATGAAGAGACCCGTTTGAAACGCGTTTGCCCACGCCGTTCCACGCATACCTCCGAAGAAAACATACGTCAGCACAACGCCACAAATGACGGCGGAGGCCAGAGCCGATGGCACTCCGTAACCGGATGATTCAAACCAACCGAGGTCCGCAAAGGCGTTGCGCGTCACTGCTTGAACGACGCTGCCGCCGCCAAGCACGCCGACCATCAGGTAACCGATCACCAAGAACACGAGTACCGGAAACAAGATCAATCCAATGAAGTTGTTGTCCAGCCGGTCGCGGAAGAACTGAATTTGAGTCCGATAGCCATGACGTTGGCCCAGTCGCCACAGCGGAACCCCGATTAGAAAGAAACACATCGAGTGAACAATGCCGCTGGCCGAAGCCAACATTCCGTAGACACCCGCTCCGTTCGTGAATGCCTTACCGCTCGAACCCACCAGGGCGAAAGCGGTCATCGTGGTTCCAAATAGAGACATCAACAAAAGGAATGGCCCAATCGAATGGCTCGCAAACATGTAGTCCTTTGCGGTGCCGCGAAACATTCGACTCGCGAAGAGGCCCAAACTGACCAGCAACGTCAGATAGACGGCGATAATAATGAGCTGTGTCACGAATCGTTCTCCTGATCGTCAGCCGTTTGAGCTTCTTCGCCAGACAAATCAGCCGGCCAACAAACCTTGGTCGCGAGCAACCACAACACGGCGGCAAGGATCGAAAGCGCGACATGATAGGTCATCGCTCGGGGCAAGAACCCAAAGTCCAGCGCTGCGTTACCCCATTGCCAATAATCCTGATGCAGGATCAATAACAGGCCAACGCAGATCCAAATGGCGTTTCTCATCTTGGACTTTCGAGAATGAGCGTGGATTGTTTCGTCACTCGTGGGAGAACGTTCCGCATTCGAAATGACTCGATTTGGAAGAGCAGACTGAACCTAGTCTTGGCGGAATTCACGACCCACCGCGGCACAGTTTAGAGGAATTCGGACCAGTCCCGCGATGCGCTGGTCGATCTATACCCTCCGTGCTACCATACTCGGCGTTCAATTTCCCTCCCGCCCCAAACAAATCGGACGTCCCCGGCGTTTCGATTTTCGCCCGAAGAATAGGTTCGCGCCAGATGAATCGTGTTCCACGAATCCTGCTCTGTTCTCTTGCTTTCGCGATCGCCGCAACCCCGATTTTGATCGGTTGTAAAAACAGCTCAGAATCTGGAGACGGCACAGGTAGGCGGCAGTTTCTGAGCATGGGCACGGCACCCGTTGGTGGTGCCTTTCCCGTGGTCGGCGGTGCGATTGCCGAAGTCCTCAATGCCCACAAAGACGCGATCGATTGGAAAGTCCAAGCCAAGGGAACCAAGGGGTCGCAGGAAAATATTCGCCGACTGCAGCAAGGGGATCTGGAGTTGGCGTTATCCAACGCCGCGATCAGCTACTTTGCCGTTCGCGGCGAAGCGAGTTGGGACAAGGCCTACGACATTCGCGCAATTGCAACCATGGCCCCGAACGTCGCACTGTTCATCGCAAGAAGCGACTCGGGCATCAAGTCCATCGCGGACCTCAAAGGGAAGCGCGTGATCATCGGGCCGGCCGGTGCCGGCTTCGAGATGTTTGTCGAGCCCATTCTTAATGCTCATGGCGTTTCGATGGATGACATCAATCCGCTCAACGCGATTCAGAGCGCCGCCGTCGATCAGCTCGGCGACGGTTCGGCGGACGCCGCTTTCCTGGGTGGTGCCGTTCCCACAGGCTCCATCACACAGGCAACCAGCACGTTCGACGTCACCTTCGTTCCCTTCGATGGCGAAGCACGTGAGAAGCTCATTCAAGACTACGCGTTCTTCCATCCCTTCACGATCCCACCAGGAAAGTACAAGGGAATGGCCGAGGATTTCGAAGGACTAAACGTCGGGTCGATGCACATCATCACGGCCGAGTCGCAACCGGAAGACCTGATCTATGAAGTCACCAAGACGATTTGGGAAAACCGCGCCGAGGTCGCCGAAAAACACCCTGCGGGCAATGCCTTGAACGAAAAGAACATCGCACGCGATACCGGCATCGAGTATCACCCCGGAGCGATCAAGTTCTACAAAGAAGCCGGCATCTGGCCCGAAAGCGAAGCGACAGCGGAATCCGGTGAAGCCGCTACTGCGGAGTAAGCTTTCCAGCCCGTCTATTAAAGCTCGTTCTGCGGGTGAGGTAATCAATCATGACGCAGGACGCAGACAAGGTCTCGGCGGTGGAACGCGTGAAGAAGGCCGCAATTACTTTTCTGGGCATCTTTCTGTGTTTGTTCACTTTATTCGAAGTGAACTACAACCTCCTGCAGCCTCAGTCTTCGCTTGCCGTATTTGTTGGCGCCGGACTGGCACTTTGCTTTCTTACATTCCCCGTCGCCAAACGATTCGCCGGCGTGAAGCTATTTCGCTCAGCGGACTTTATGCTGGCGATCGCCGCCCTGGTCTGCTGCGGCTACGTGATCTTGCAAACAGAGCCGCTCTTTGAGTCGTTTTGGTCGGGTGGTAAATCGCTTGGAAACCGCGCGGGCGCCGAGACCGCATTGGACTTTGGCATCGGCCTCGTCGGACTTCTGGTCGTTCTGGAAGCCACGCGTCGAAGCATCGGGCTGATCGTACCAATCTTGGCACTGTTGTTTGTTGCGCATTCGTATTACTGCTACGGAAGCCTCGAGTACAACTGGGTTCAGATGCCTGATTGGTTGCTTCCGCACGCCGGTCAAAGTACTAAGGATATTGTCAGCACGACTTTCCTGCAGTCGCTGGGCGTCTTCGGACCGGCCGCATCGGTGATGTTCAAATACGTGTTCTTGTTCGTCGTCTTCGGTTCGTTTTTGGAGATGTCGGGCGCGACACAGTTCATCATCGACTTCGCCACCAAGACCTTCGGCCGAGTCCGCGGCGGTCCCGCCATGGTCAGCGTGATGGCCAGCGGATTGATGGGATCTCTTTCGGGAAGCGCCGTTGCGAATGCCGTAACGACCGGCACGTTCACCATTCCCATGATGCGAAGCGCTCGCTTTCCGAAACACATTGCCGGCGGCATTACCGCTGCGGCGGCTTCGGGTGGAGCACTCGTCCCGCCGGTGATGGGCGCAGGTGCCTACATGATGTTGGAACTGGTGCAGCCGCAAGTGACTTTCTTGACGATCATGAAAGCCGCAGTCATCCCCGCGTGTTTGTATTACTTCTCGATCCTCGCGGTCGTGTTCCTTTACTCGCGGCGACTCGGCGCGGAAGGACTTGATACGACCGAGGTTGTAAAGAAGAAGCTTTGGGGATTCGACGCGGTCGTTTTCTTTGGAGCCTTGGGGACGCTGATCGGCCTGCTGATCTTCGGCTTTTCACCATTTCGATCGGTCACGGGCTCACTGGCCGTGATTCTCGTTTTTGCGACGCTCCGTCGGGAACTGAAGATCAGTCCCGGTGCCCGTCGGCTCGCGTTTGCAAGTTTTCTGGTCGTTCTCGTGCTTCATCAAGGCACGATGATGCTGCAGGATGCAGCTCCCGGATGGCTCAATCCGTTCATCGCTCCGACATGGATCCACCCCGAAACGGGAACCGTGAGCCCGATCCTCGCAACCAGTTCGCTGCTGGAGTCGGCGATCGTGGGCATGTTCGGGTTGCTGATTTTCGGTTTGATTCATCCCGCATGGCGTCCCGAGATGATGACCGCGTTTACCAAGTCGGCGAAGAATGGAATCTCTCTCGTCGCGGCGAGTGCATGCGTCGGAATCATCATCGGAATCGTCCAGCAGACGGGCATCGCGACCGATTTCAGTGCGGCCATTAAAGGCATCGTGGCAACGAATCTTTTTGTCGCCTTGGTCGGCATCATGGTTTGTTCGTTGATCCTGGGCATGGGAGTGCCCTCGGTCGTTTGCTATTTGCTGATGGCAACGTTGATGGGCTCGTTACTGGGCGACTTGGGGGTTCAACCTTTGATCGCCCATCTGTTCATTTTCTACTTCGGCATGATGTCAATGGTGACTCCGCCGGTTGCCTTGGCGGGTTATGCGAGTGCATCGATCGCCGAAGCGCCGATAATGAAGACGTCATTCGCGTCTTTCCGATTCGCCTTGGTCGGGTTCACGCTGCCATTCATGTTCGTTTATCGCCCGGCGCTTTGCTTACTCTCGCCAGCGGGCGGAGCACCGACGCTGTTTGCCGTTTCGCACGCCGTGGTCGCCGCGACGATTGGAATCCTCGCGCTTGCAGCGGGCATCGCCGCGTATTTTCGCAACAAGGCGGCCTGGTATGAGCAAGTGCTGATGTTCTTGGCGGCCGGGTTGTTGCTCGCACCGATCACCAAAATCGGCAATACCGAAGTCGGGTTGACCGTGGATATCATCGGTGCGGTGATCTTTCTGGTGGCCGTTGCATTGAACGCGATGAAAAAGTCCGAGTAGCCGTCGGGCAACCTCGCACTTGAACATTTGCTGTTCCTTACTCGGATTCCGGTGCGCCGGCTAGAAACTTCCACATCTCCTCCGACTGCGTTTTCCAGCTGGGCCAATCAGTCCCGATCGGAACCTCTTTGGCAATTACTTCGTGTTTTCCTTCGCCCAGAATTTCCGCGATCGCTAATGCTTGTTTGGCCATATTCCAGTTCTCGGCCGGATTTCGAAACTCGTATTTTCCCCAGTGAATCAAAACGTTGCAGCGTGGATTTGGAAGCGTTGACAACATGCGCAAGACGGGATGTAACAGCTCGAAGGCAAACGGAGAATGGCAACCAATCTTCGAAACTTTGTCGCTGCTGGGCAGCGTTCCCATCATTGCTAATGTGGCTCCAAAGCCACCGCCCAGGCAAGCTCGGTCGGCACGGTCCTCCGAGATCCGATAGCGTTCGAAGATGTTCGGCAACAACTCGCCCGTGAACATCTCGACGTAGCCGTCAGCGCCCTGAAGCGGATAAAAGCGTCTTCCGATAAAGACGACGACCACCGGCCTGATCGCCCCGTTGCTGACCAACTCGTCAACGATCGCAACCTGGTTGCCTTGCTCTTGCGCGACTTTTCCATCGTGAACGAAAACAACCGGGTAGCTCTGATCCGAATCGTTGTAGCCGTCAGGAAGATAAACATCGATGTCGACACGGTCACGTAGCATCTTGCTATCGAGCTGAAAAGAATCGACCGAGCCTTTTATCGCATCCGGATTCTTATCGAGATTCGCCAAGCTTGTGGTGGACGAACCCTTGTCGAACCAAGAGAACTCGATCGTTTGCTCCGGTCCGATGAACATCGGCTCCATCTCTCCGGCCAGCAACGTGCTTTCGAAGCGATTTGAGTTGAGCGGGTCGGGCATGGCATGAAAGTCAGCGTAGAACACATAGGAAGCGCGAGTGTCGCCGCTGACCGGTGTTCCGAAGTAGAAGAAATCAGTCCCTTTGACGCGTACCATCGGTCTTTCCTGCCGGACGCCGAATAGCTCGCTCGCCACGGCGACGTCTTGATGGTCGCCTCGCAAAACAAAGTGCACGATCTCCTCGTCGATGATCGGCGTCGATTTCCCGGCCAGAAATCGATCAATGACGGCTGGCTTGTCGTCGGCATTTTCGACTTCTTCAAGAAATGCTTTGAATCCGGAGGACACCTTCGATTCGCGTGACTGAGCCAGTTGCGACGGCTCTCCCGACTCGATGTCGATGCGAGCGATCGCTCCGAGGCTGCGTAGGTAGATTCGGTTACCGGACACGCTCGGCAAGGCCCATAGCATTCCGTCTTCGCCGTTAGCACCCGACTGAAAGACACTGGCGGAAGTTTGCTCTTCGAAGCCATCAACTGAAACGCTGCCGACGTGCAGTGTGCCCTTTAACGTGGCGATCAAGAGCCGTCCGTCGATCGTTGCCAAAAAACCGTCGCCGGGATAGCGGCTACGCCAGACGCGTTTGCCGGTTTCCGGATCAACGGCAACCAAGATGCGTGACGAATAGGAGCAAAGTAGCCCACCCGAAACGACGGGCACGCAGTAGCT
>JBCCOI010000142.1:0-13746 GCA_039025515.1 Planctomycetota bacterium | reverse complement strand
TCTATTCGGCCGGTGCACCGGTCTGCTTCCGTGAGTCGATCTTAGAACCAATCAACGAAGGCTGGACGGTCACATTCGTTGCGTTGCAGATCGCCTACTTCATGGGCTTCCGGAGGGTGTTCTTGGTAGGCGTCGACCACAACTTTGCCGCCAAGGGGAAACCCAATGAAGTACAGGTTCTCGATGGCGAAGACCAAAACCACTTCGATAGTCGGTACTTCGGCGGTCAGAAGTGGCAGCTACCGGATCTGGAGGGGTCCGAGTTGGCCTATCGCATGGCGAAATTTTTCTACGAGCGAGATGGGCGGCAAGTCTTTGATGCCACCGTCGGAGGAAAGCTGCAGGTGTTCCCCAAAGTGCCGATCGACGAGGCATTCGCCGAAGCTCAAGCGAGAGGGAACCGGCGATAGAGCTCGGTGTTGACGCATCCTCGCCGAGACACCGTTGCTCGATCATCGCTTGTCGGTATCCCGTCTCGTGCCCGGGGGATTTCCTCAGAAACTGACGGGGAACCAAAGCACTCGGTCATTCGTCTGAGGTCCTGATGTGAAGCCGTAACGATCGTGCCGAATTTTCTCACCGCAGTGCGCGTCGGCTGCCGAATGCTACCAGAGACGTTTTCGACCGGGCAAAATTTGTCGATGCAGTCAGCTGTCCGGATAATACTGGAGAAAGCGTCACTTCGCGTCTTCCCCGATGCTCTTCCCGAGACTGGATCCATCAATGTCCGAAGGTCGTAACACGAATGCCCGACGGGGCCGTCTACTGCGTTTATTGGACCGCTTTTCTTCCCGCACCGAACCGTCGAGACGTTCGATCAAGAGTGAGCGTCTTCGTCTGGAGTCACTTGAGACCCGACGTTTGCTAGCAGGAGACACCTGTGCGGCCGAGCTGGAGGTTATGGGTCCGATCGACGTCCGTGGGACTCAAGACGCGCCCGTGGAGTCAACGATTTCGACTTCGACATTGGATGTTGTGACCCCGGCGGAGGGCGAGGCCGAGCCCGATCTGGTTCAATTCGCGGAGGACCTTGCTGCGTCCGGAACCATTTTTTATGGGGCGAACTGGTGCCCCGCTTGCACGGACCAGAAACAACTGTTCGACGATGGCGGAGACAACCTGCCATTCGTCGAAGTCACCGGGCCGGATCGTTCACTCAATCAAATTGGCATCGACAACAACATTTCAGTTTTCCCGACTTGGGTCTTTCCGGATAACACGCGGGCGACGGGCGTGCTGTCACTTGACGAACTGAGCCAGCGTTCGGGTGTGTCGATCCCGACCAGTGAAACGCCCTCCTTCACCGAAGTCGGTTCGCAAACGGCGCTGATCGGTTCTCCGCTTCACATCCCGATCGACGCGTATGACCCCAATGGAGACCCACTGACGGTTACGGTTTCCGTGGAGAACGATGCGTTGCTGGAAGCCGTCGTAATCTCGGGCAATCGTTCCATTCGTATCGACATGAATGGATACAACGACATGATCTTCGAGCTGTTCGAACAGCGAGCGCCACGAGCAACGGGACGCGTCATTGAACTCGCCGAAGCAGACTTCTACGACGACATCATTTTTCACCGCGTCGTCGATGACTTTGTGATCCAAGCCGGCGACCCGACCGGTACGGGTTCGGGCGGTTCACAACTGGGTGACTTCGACGATGACTTCCACCCCGAACTGCAACACAACCGTCCCGGCATTCTGTCTTATGCGAAAGCCGGTGACGACACCAACGACAGCCAATTCTTCATCACGGAAGTTGCAACAAGGTTTCTCGATTACAACCACAGCGTGTTCGGCATCCTCATCGAAGGCGAAGACGTGCGGGAAGCCATCAGCGAACACGCGGTGAACTCCGGGGACCGTCCGACGACCGACATTTCAATCAATACGATTGAGGTCTTCGAAGATTCCGAAAACTCGGTGATCATGCTTAGGCCGACGGGATCAGCCGTTGGTTCCACGAACGTCACCGTGACGGTCACGGATGGTGATGGGAATTCGAGCAGTGAGACCTTTCAGGTTGACGTCAACAACGACACCGGTGCAAGCTCGGATTCGCAGCCGTATCTTGATGATGTGACCGTTCCAGACTCTTTCATCGCGGAAACGCCGGCGACACTCCAGTTGACCGCGGTTGATGTCGAGGGCGACCCGGTCACGTTCAACGCACAGGTCATTACGTCAGGTACGGGCGCGACCGCAACGGTCAGTCAATCGGGCCTGCTCACCGTCACACCCGCGTCCGGGTTTACCGGTCCCGTTGATGTACAAGTGACAGTTGCCGCGGCTGTGGGCGCGTCTGGATCGGACAGCCAGGTCTATCGATTCAACTTTGACGCGGCTGCGGCACCACAGGCCCCCACCGGGATCGATCTGCTCGCCGGTTCGGATACCGGATCGAGCGACTCGGATAACATCACAAATGCCGGATCGCTGTCATTCCAAGTTGATGGAGTTGTCAGCGGGGCAACCGTTCAGTTGATCAACGTGGCGACGAACGCGGTTCTGGGCGAAGCAACGGCGACCGGAACAAGTATCACGATCACGACAAATAACATCGCCGCACTCGGAGACGGCGACTACAGCGTTGCGGCGCGTCAGCGTGTTGACGGTGCCACAAGCGACTTATCCAGCCCCGTCGCGGTCACGTACGACTCCACGGCTCCTGCGTCCGTTGCATCGAGCGCCAACACGAGCGCGAACGTGGGACGCCTCTACCAAACCGATCTGATCAACGCGGAAGAAGGTTCGATCGAGTACGCGATCACGCAAGGGCCCTCCGCCGCGACGATCAACAGCGGGTCCGGCCTCATTCAGTGGACGCCCGTCGAGGCGGATTTGGGGACGGAAGACTTTACGGTCACGACGACGGACCTTGCCGGTAACGTTCGCACGGACAGCTTTTCCGTAACGGTTTCCGAAGCACCGACCGCCGAAATCAGACTGGTTGCCAGAGACAACGACGGAAACGAAATCACCAGCTTGAGCATCGGCCAACAATTCGTACTTGAGTTGGTGGGCGTGGATGCTCGTGACGGCTTCGATCAGGACGGCGTTTTTGCAGCCTACGCAGATATCCTGTTTGACTCCACGATCGTTAGACCGCAAACGGGTGCCACGATCGAATACGCCGATGACTTTACGCTTTCACAAAAGGGAACGCTGCTGACCGGTTTGATCGACGAGCTTGGTGCGGCGTCGAGCCGAGCTCAGGCGACGAATGAGCCCGAATCGCTGATTGCGCGTATTCCAATGGAAGCCGTCGCGTCGGGCAGCGTCAACATTCGTAGCGAAGAGGCCGACGAAGCGACCAGCGAAGTGTTGCTTTACGGGATCGACAACCAGATCCCCGCGAGCGCGGTGTTCTTCGGAAGCCTGAATCTCAGCGTCGGCTTGGACTTTACCTTGGTTGATGACACGGCGGCCGTCGCCGAGGACAGCGGTGCGACGGTGATTGACGTGCTTGGCAACGATACGAACACCGGAAGTGGAACGCTTGCGGTCGTTTCCGTCGATCAGCCGTCAAGCGGAGGAAGCGTGTCGGTTACCGACGGAGTCGTCTCGTTCACACCGACCGCCGATTTTTCAGGTACTTCCGAGTTTGTCTATCGCGCAGGTGACGGAAGTGGAGCCCAAAGCACGGCGACGGTGACCGTGACGGTGACCGGCGTCAATGATCCTCCGACCGGCGTGGGCGACAGCTTCAATGTCTTCGAAGGCTCTTCCGCGAACCGGTTGGACGTGCTTGCGAATGACTCGATCGACCCCGACTCGGGCGAAACGCTCACCGTCACCTCAGTCAATTCGACGACCTCGGGTGCGACCGTTGTTGTTTCCAGCGACAGCGCCGCGGTCGAGTACACTCCGGCATCCGGCTTCACGGGCACGGATACCTTCACGTACACGGTAAGCGACGGAACGCTGACGGATACCGTCAGCGTGACCGTCACCGTTGCTCCCTCCGACGCGCCGCCCACCGCCGTCAATGACTCCTTCACGATCGATGAGGATGACGCGGAGACTTCGTTCGACGTGCTTCAGAACGATTTGCAAGATGTCGACAGCCAAACGTTTGTGCTTGATAGCGTTGCGAGTCCTTCCGCCGGCGGCGCCGCTCGCATCAGCAGTGACGGACTGACGTTCTTCTACTCACCGGCTGCCGACTTCAATGGCACAGAAACGGTCGTCTACACGATTCGTGACACGGGTGGAGGACTTTCGGCGGGTACAGTGACGTTCACAGTTGATCCCGTCAACGATCCGCCGCCGGTCGCAAATTCCACCGTTCAGTTCAACCAAGGTTCGGGCGAAACGCAAATCCTGAGCCTTTCGGATCTTCCGGAGAACGTGGATGACGGCGAGACGCTCATTCTCACTGCGACCAACACCTCCAGCAGCCAAGGCGGCACGGTCCGCGTCGATGCCGCCGGACTGCTGTTTTACACGCCGCCGAGTGACACCTTCACGGGAACGGATACGGTGGCTTATTCCGTTTCCGATGGGTCATCGACGTCTAATGGGACGATCACCGTCGAAGTCACGGACTTCACCGAACGCGTGGTGATGGTCGAGTTCAGCAGCACGCAAGCGAGCTTCCTTGGGAATTCCGTAAGGCTCACCGGAACCGATGCCCTGGGCAATTCGGTCGACATGGCGTCAACGGTTAGCGACGACAACCAGCTGGTCTTCGAGAATCTGCTTCCCGGAAACTACACGGTTGAAATCCCCGCAGTGCCGTTCTTCGCCGGCGCCGAAGAAGCACAAACGTTTGAGATCAACAGCGAACCCGAAGACGGCGACACGATGGTCCAGTCGTCGATGGGACGATTGCTGCCGCAGTACCTCTCCATGCAAGACTGGTTAGGTCGTACTTCGTTGCAATCGGCATGGGTTGTGGTTGCTCCGGGAAGTTCTGCGGTGCTGGCCGCACCAACACCGGGCGCAAGCGATTCGATCACGGCTCCCGAAGTCAGCCTCAACTCCGCAGGTACGGAACTGACCATTATCGGTGAAAAAGACCTTGATCCGGATGCGGGAGACGGTGACGAAGACGTTTCGGCATCCGCGTTGGTCACGCGTTCAGAAATTGTCTCACCACGCGGACAGATTGGTGACCTGCGTCTATTCCGAGTGACGCTCGATGACGAAGTCGTGAACTACACGGAAAACACTTCGTCGGCTTCCAGCACCGATTTGGATAGCGATAGCAGCGCCGAGGGCGAGAGCGTCGAAACGGTTCAGCCGACACCGCTCGCGTTGCAGAGTTCCGGTGAAGGCGAATCGTTTGATTTTGCAAGCGGCTCCATCGATGTCGCAGCACCGATGCTGAATCTCGATGCTGTGCAAGATGATTCGCCAAACGAACAACCGGTCGATGAGCCGGTTTCGAATTCGATTCAGGACGCGAACGACACAGCGGGGATGAGCCGACTGTCTCGTCTCTCGTCTTCGTCGTCGTCTGATGAAGAGTCGTCCGCTGAAGAGTCGACGGGTTCGGAAGCGGATGGTGAAGGCGAAAGCGAATCGGTCAGCGAGTCCGTTTCGCACCCACTTTCGGCAGGACGTGTTGACCGCTTCTTCCGTCGCTGACTTATCCGGTCGCCGATCATTCGCCAATCAACCGAAGAACCGATCAGTTCAGACAAGTCCGCGAAACAGACGCCACCCTCCCCAGTGCCCCGGGGAGGGTGAACGAAGGCCGGTCTTGTCAGAGATCGGATCAGAATCCGAATCCGATGGAGATGCCGCTGCGTCGGTAGGGTCCAAAGCTGCTATAGCCAAAGCCCACGCCCGGTCCAATGTACGGACTTCGGAACGACGAATAGCGAGAAACGCCGTAGAAGCCGCCAACGGGACCATAAAGCGGTGCCCGATAAGCTCCGTAGCTGCGAACGGGCACGCGGAACGAGTTGTTGTAGACCGGGGCGCGGAACGATGTGCCGCGATAACGCGGCCCGTAGCAATCGAATGCGTCGGCGGTCGATTGGGTGGCGAAAGCAGAACCTGCGATAACGGCAGCAGCCAACATGATTTTGCGGAACATGGAAATACCTTCAAATGGGAGGCGAGTCGCCCGTCGACGGTGACTCACGGTGAGTCTGAAGCGGACGACGGATCGAATGAACATCTATGCATCGGGCGGGCCAATTCGTGAAACAGACCGGCAAATACGATTTTTCCCCACATAAACGCCACTCGCGATAAATTCGGGTGCCGAAGTGACATCACTTTGACTTCACTTCTTCGTCTCGTTCTGAGCGGTCCATAAACTGAGTCTCCCCACGCGCTGAGATGCTGCGTTCGTTCACGAATCGAGGTGAGCGGACCGTCAGTCCGTTCAGTCGAAACACGAAAAGGCAGACCAAAATGGCAACGCACCAGGAACACGAATAAGAAACGATACCGAGTAAGTCTGTAAATCGAATGCTAGAGCTAATCCCCATCCCCATGGTGGCTTTCATCTCAAGTACACGAAATCCGTAGCGCATCGCGATATAGGCAAGCAGCGTGGTAAGTGTGAGAGAGACTGCCTGGTAACGTGCTCGGGATTGCACAATCGAAACTGCCAAAATCAAGAAAGTCGTTAGCGGCGTTGTGAGTACTGAGAAGAAGAAAAACTTCGCTATGGTGGGTGCAAGGTCTGATCCCCAAACCGCAGAGAACATGGTTTGGTAGAGCAATCCGCTCACGGACATGAATAAAGCGCCAAATGCCGTCATGATCAACAAAGAACGAATCGAAAACCGAACCGAATACGACGTCGCCGGTTCGTTGACATCTGCACTGCTTAGTTCAACGAATCCCAAAGCTCTCGCGAATCTCAGTTGAGCAGCAATCAATCCAAAGATGCAGGAACTCCACAGACTTTTGGACAGGATCTCGGAGAGTCCCATCCGAGAAAACAGAAAATCGAATCCCCACAAGACTTGAGATTCACGAATGACGCCCACCAAATGCGGTAGCAGTGTCAGCGAAAGGAAACCCATCAGAATCATCGCGAGATTTGACATGCTTCGCGATCTCCAGCGACACCTCCAAGCAAACCACATCAGAAAAGCTGTTTGCGTGAGGAGAAGTGGAATGTGGCGAATCGTCTGAATAACGAGTTCACGCGGCCGATTCAGACTGAGCATAAACATGTTCGATCCGTCGGGAACGATTGCTTCGACCATCGGTAGCAAGAAAGCGCAAACAAGCAGCGCAGTCTTGTTCCGCAGTAGCCTTTCGAATCGTTGGAAAACCGTATTCATTGACTCTCCAGAACGTCCACGTCAAGTGACGGTGTCATAGGCTGTCCTAGGTTTTGTCAAGAGCGAGTGCTGGCTCGCGCCAAAAAGTCTCCTCACGGACCATGACGTTGAGAGTCACTAACAGTTTTCGCATGACTGCAACGATCGCCACTTTGAGTGGTTTACCTTTCGATATCAGTCTTGTATAGAACTCCTTCATTCGCGGGTTGTATTTCGTCGACACCAACGCAGCCATATAGAGCACCTTGCGTACAAGGCTTCGGCCCGCAAACGTGCTGCGCTTTCCTTCCTTCTTTCCACTGTCATTAACCAGGGGAGCGACGCCTACCAGCCTGGCCACCTTCCCTCGAGATAACGAGCCGATTTCGGGCAGTTCAGAACTTGCTCCCAGCGATGAACAAGTGCCTTTAGCTTCCGTTCACTTTCAGTCGGCGATTTACGTAGTTTTGGCTCCGCAATTTGGCCAAACCTCGCGATGACGGCGGCATCAATGGGATCGTTCTTTTCGAAAATTCCGATCCCTCTAGCAAACACCCGGACTTGGTACGGGTTACAAACGGCAACATCGACTTGCGCTTCGTGAAGCAGATCGACAAGGATTTGCTCGTATCCGCCCGTTGCCTCCATGACGACCAAGATCCCCTTCCGACGCTTGGCCTTTCGAAGCCACTGAGCAATCTGCTTTGGTTCATTGGCAATGGTCACAAGGGGCGTCTGGAAAGTTGCCTGTGCCGCAATTTCGTCGCTGACGCTCCTCGATGACGGCCTACGTCTGGGGGCGGAAGGTTTCGGTGTGTCGGGCCGATTTCGGCAAGAGCGCGTGCATCGGAAGTCCAGAGGCGATGAAGGAGCACGCCGAACAAGCGGGCGTTCACCACCACCTTGGCCAAGCAAGCCTGCGGGCTTGTTTTCGAGACGCTGTCTTGGGATTCGTCTTGCGGCGGGATGATCGATCTGCGAGTTTCACGGACCGAAGTCACATGCTCGCGTACGGAGACCCACGCCGTGTTTCGATCCATTTTGATGACCGCTCTGCTTCTCGTCGTTGGAAGCATTCTCGGCAGTGTTCATGCTCAGGAGGCGGAGACCTACCTGCTGCGTTATCAGCTCAAGCCCGGACAGCAACTCAATTACGAGGTTGTGCACGTCGCCAAAACGAAGACACGGATGCAGGGCGAAGAAGAGGTCTCGCAAGTTCACACGATCAGCCAGCGACACTGGCAGGTTCAGAAAGCATCCGATGACAAGATGACGTTCGACCATATTGTCGATGGCGTCGAGATGACACAGCAGCAGGGTGACCAAGATGAAATTCGCTGGTCGAGTCACTCGGGCGAAGAACCTCCCAAAGTCTTCGGAAAGGTCGCCGAGCGAATCGGCAAGACCATCTCGACGGTGACGATCAATCCACGTGGTCAGGAAAAAGATCGTCAAGACGACGGTGCCAGCAAAGCATCACTCGGCATGGGGTCACTCTCCATCGCTTTGCCGGAGGAACCCATCGCGATCGGCGACTCTTGGGCGATTCCTCGTGAGATCAAAACCCGGACGCAAGAAGGAACGATCAAACAAATCAAGATTCGCGAGCTCTATACGCTCAAAAAAGTAAAATCAGGAGTGGCGACCCTTTCGATCCGCAGCGAACCGCTGACGCCGATGGAAGACGAATCGATTCGCGCGCAAGTGGTGCAGCAACTCAGCAACGGCACCATCAAGTTTGATCTCGACGCAGGCTACATGATCAGCAAGGAGCTCACGTGGGATGAAACCGTCGTCGGCTTTCAAGGCCCCAACAGCTTGATGGAATATCGGGCTCGGATGTCGGAAAAGCTGACCGACGAGGTCATCCGTACCGCGAAGAAGCCGTAGGCGTTGTTCATCGCGGCAGCGGAGAGATCCCTGACTGGGTAGACCATGCGACGCGAGTGCCGCACCGATTGCGCTGCCATGCCAATCGCACAGTGAATCGGTAGCATCCAAACGGGCGGAAACTCATCGCGTCTGTGGCGACAATGTTTCGCCATCGATCTTTCAATTCCTGGCCAAATATCGAAGCGGGTCACAGTGCTAGGAATGTAGGCTTACGCAGCGATGAGCCGATTGCGGTGGCGAAATTGGGGATGCGGCGAAACCTTTTCCAGGCTTCAGGGTTGGATAATCTTGGCCGCGGACGCTGCTGGTCGAATCACCGATTGGGGTTCGTGCTACCTGAGCCGATGAACGATTGCCCGGTTTTTTGAGAACAACTGCGGCTAGCACCGTGCGGCTCGATCAAAAAATTTGACGTTGACGAAGCACTTGTTTGCCGAAAACCTGCTGAGCCGCTCGATGTTTCGCATCCTTCACACTCTCGTCTTGGGCTGCCTGATCTGCCAAGTCGCCCTCTTTGCGGACGAGGAATTTCCGCAGCAGAAGCTTTCACCGGAGCAGTCGAAGTTTTTCGAGACGAAAATCCGTCCGGTGATGGCTCGGGAGTGTTATGGATGCCACAGCAAGCAGTCTGGGCAGGCCCGCGGCGGACTGCAGCTCGATACGCGAGACGCGATGTTGCGTGGCGGGGACAGTGGTCCGGCGATCGTGCCGGGCAGTCTTGAAGACAGCCTGTTCTTCGGTGCCATTATGCACACCGATTTCGTCATGCCTCCGAAGCGAAAGTTGAGTCAAACCGAGATCGACGATTTCCGCCGATGGATTTTAGACGGTGCGCCCGATCCGCGAGTCGCCAAGCCGACCGAGTCTCCAGTCTCGACGATCGACGAGACGATGATCGCGGAGGCACGCGAATCCTTTTGGTCTCTCCAGCCGCTTGAGCCCGCCGCCACTCCGAGCGTGGGTTCGGAATGGGCCAAAACGGAGATCGACCGCTTCATCTACGAGAAGCTACAAACGAGTGACCTGACACCTGCGGCGGATGCCGAACCCGCGCAGCTGCTTCGCAGGCTTTGCTTTGACCTTGTCGGTTTGCCACCCGCCCCCGAGCAAATCGAATGGTTCGAGAATGCGTACCACGCGCAACCGGATGCCGCCGTCGCGCATGTCGTCGACGCGCTGTTGGATAGCGAGCGATTCGGCGAGCACTGGGGGCGACACTGGTTGGACGTCGTCCGCTATGCCGAGTCGACCGGACGCGACGTCAACATGACTTTCCCGCAGGCTTGGCGATACCGCGACTACGTCATCGATTCGTTCAACGCCGATAAACCCTATGACGAGTTTGTTCAGGAGCAACTGGCCGGCGACTTGCTTCCCGCAGCAGATGACGAAGAGTGGAGTCAGCATCTCGTGGCGACGGGATTCCTGGCGATCGGAACCAAGAATGTTAACGAGCAAAGTCGCTTGCAATTCGAATCCGACTTGGCCGACGAACAGTTGGACGCCACGACGCGAATCTTTTTAGGGACGTCCGTCGCTTGTGCCCGTTGTCACGACCACAAGTTTGATCCGATTCGTCAGACAGACTACTACGCGTTGTCCGGAATTTTTGAAAGCACCAAAACGTTCTACGGCAATCCTCCGTCCAGCTACGGTCCGGCGAACGTCGTCCAGCAGCGACAGTCCAGCAGCTTGATCCTGTTACCTGTGGCGGACCGAAATCCGATCGGCCCCAGCTACAGTCCCAGCCAGATCGCCGAGATGAACGCTCGCATGAGTGAGATCCAGGACGAACTGCAGGAACTCCGTCGGCAGCGAAACAGCGGTAATGGTGCGGCTTCGCAACAACGAGGCATTCGGCTAGGCAACGAACGTGCCGAACTCGCGTCAAAACTCGCGGTCGTCGATCAGAACGGCCAGCCGAGAAGCTATTGCATGGGCGTTCAGGATCGAGACCGAGTCGCGGACGCTCGGCTGTTGGTCCGCGGTGAGATTGATCAACCGGCCGACCCGATAGAACGGGGGCTGCCGGCCGTGTTTATGGACGAGGGCGAATCACTCAGGATGGATCCGCGGTCCAGCGGCCGGTTGGAGCTTGCCCGGTGGATCGGGAGCGAGCAGAGTGTGCTCACGTCGCGGGTGATGGTAAACCGGCTTTGGCACCACGTGTTCGGACAAGGCATCGTTCCGACGACTGAAGACTTTGGCGTGACCGGTTTGACGCCATCTCATCCGGAGTTGCTTGATCAACTCGCGATTAATTTCATCGATTCCGGTTGGAGCATGAAGTCGATGATTCGCGAGATGATGCTGACGCGAGCCTATCGGATGAGTACGGCATTCAACCGGCAACACCACGAGAAAGATCCCGATAACCGCTTGCTTTGGAGGAGCCACCGGAAGCGTTTGGGTGCGGAGTCACTTCGAGACGCGATGTTGATGGTCGCTGACGAACTGGATGACAAACGGCCCCACGGTTCGAAGGTCGCCGCGGCCGGCTACCTCCGTGTGCGAAGCGATCAACTGGGCGATCCCCGCGATTTGATTCGTGAGCGTTTGCAAACAACCTTTGCCAACCGGCGAGAGAGTTTTCGCAGCAACCGCGGTCAGTTTTTCAATCGTCGTCGAGGCGGATCGTCGTCCGGCGATACCTCATCGGATGATCTTCAAAAGTCAATCAAGGAGATCACGCAGGCGAACTCGTTGGAAAGCGTCAACGAGAATTGCCGGAGTGTCTATCTTCCGATCGTGAGAGACTTCGTTCCGCGTTCGCTGGACGTATTCGATTACACCGACCCCAGTTTGATTTCGGGTGTCCGGGAGACTTCCAACACACCTAATCAGGCGCTTTACTTATTGAACAATCCGTTGGTGATTCGACTGAGCGAATCGTTCGCGGAGCGGTTGAGCCGCGAAGCGGATTCGAACAAAGACCGTGTGGAGTTGGCATTTCGCTTGGCATATGGTCGTTCGCCTTCCTCCGAAGAACGCTCGGCTTGTCATCGCTTCCTCCGCGATTCGGGTCTTTCGCCGAAGGAGGCGTTGGAGGCGCTTTGTCAGTCGCTTTTTGCAGCCGCAGAGTTTCGTTACCTCAATTAGTTAAGGTTCGGTCCCATGCTGACACGTCGAGAACTTTTGCAGCATTCCTCTGCGGGTTTCGGTTATTTGGCACTCGCGAGCTTGGCGACGTCGTCTTCCTATGCGGATTCGGTCGCGACCGCGAGTCCACTTGCACCGAAGGAGCCTCATTTTCCTGCGCGGGCGAAACGAGTCATCTTCCTCTGCATGCAGGGTGGTCCGTCGCACGTCGATACGTTCGATTACAAACCGGATCTTGAACGGGATGCGGGAAAACGCGCCCGGTACGGCGGCGAGTTGCTCGCTTCACCGTGGAAGTTCAAGCAGCGGGGCGAAAGCGGCTTGTGGATCAGCGATCTGTTTCCGGAGGTCGCATCACACGCCGATGATCTTTGCTTGATCCGATCCATGAATTGCGATCAACCCGTTCATCCGGGAGCAATGACGCAGATGCATACCGGGACCGCACAGTTCGTCCGGCCATCGATCGGGGCGTGGACGCTCTATGGTCTGGGAACGGAGAACGCCAGTCTGCCCGGATTCGTTTCGCTCAGCCCGCCGGCGGGAGGTTCTCGGAATTACAGTAGCGCTTTCTTGCCGGCGATCTATAGCGGAACCAAAGTAGGGCGGAATGGAGGTCGTCTTGCACAGCTTTCTCGGTTCACCGGCGGTGGCGACGAGTCCATCCCGGATATCAAGAACGACAAACTCAGTTCACGGCAGCAGCGAAAGCAACTCGATCTCATTCAACGGCTCAATCGAAGCCAGATGCCAACGAAGGATAACGCCCACATCGAAGGCGTTATCCAGTCCTACGAACTCGCATTCCGCATGCAAGACGCAATGCCCGAGTTAATGGATTTGTCAGATGAAAGTCAGTCGACGTTGGCAATGTATGGCGCCGACTCTGGACCCACGCAAACGTTCGGGAAGCAGTGCGTTCTCGCCCGGCGATTGGCGGAGGCCGGCGTACGCTTCATCGAGATCACTCACGGAAACTGGGACCAGCACGTTCGACTTTCACAGGATCATGCGACGCGTGCGGAAGCATGTGACCGTCCCATCGCAGGGTTACTCGCTGATCTAAAGCGACGCGATCTACTCAAAGACACGCTGGTGATTTGGGGCGGCGAGTTCGGCCGGACGCCTTCGGCTCAAAACGGAAACGGACGTAACCACAACAACAAGGGCTACACGCTTTGGATGGCCGGTGGCGGTGTCAAAGGCGGCTACAGCTATGGTGCAACGGACGAGTACGGATTCGAAGCCGTCGAAGACAAATGCCACGTGCACGATTGGCACGCGACCGTGCTGCACCTATTAGGAATGGATCACACGCGGCTGACGTATCGCTATGCGGGACGTGACTACCGTCTCACCGATGTCTACGGAAATGTGGCCGAGAAGATTCTGGCGTAAACAAGCGACTGAGTTACTCACCCTGCTCCAGCAAGATCGTCCAGCGCGTCGCGTGACGGAGTAACTCGGTCATGTTCTCGAGATGCAGCTTTCCCTTGATCCGCTCTCGGTAGGAGTCCACCGT
>JBCCOI010000141.1:0-13776 GCA_039025515.1 Planctomycetota bacterium | reverse complement strand
GTCACTTGCCGGTGCACGGGCGAGCACACGCCGAAAGATCAAGTCAAAAACTTGACGATCTCCGGCATCGGAACCCAGTTCCCGGATTACGGCTTCCGCTAACGCCTCGGCCATCTCAATGAACATTTCGTCGTTCATCAAAGTCAATGCCTGAAGTGGCGTCGTACTTTGATCACGCCGTGCGATGCACTGCTCGCCCGACGGGGCATCAAATGCGGTGAAGGCGGCAAAGGGAGCCGTGCGTTTGCTGAACGTGTAGAGGGATCGACGGAAACGATCCGCGCCCTTCGATGTGTTCCAGTTTGGCTTTCCGTAGGCAATCTGCATGACCACGCCTGGCTGTGGCGGATAGACGCTCGGTCCGCCGATTTGCTTGACCAAGAGGCCCGCCGCATCAAGGAACGAATCACGAATTCGCTCCGCATCGTAGCGACGGTAAGGAAAAACGCTCAGCAAACGGTTCTCGGGATCCGCTACCGGCGGCGGACCAACTGCAAGTCGATACGTAGACGACAAAACGATTGCACGGTGCAGCCTCTTCATCGACCATCCCAAGCCGCGTGGCGATGAATCCCTGAGTGAGGCGTCCAAATAGTCGATCAGATCGGGATGCGATGGGGGTTCGCTTTGCAACCCGAAGTCCCCCGCCGTGTCGACAATGCCCGTTCCAAAAAACGAACGCCAAGCTCGATTGACGCTGACGCGTCCGACCAGCGGGTTGCGATCGCTCACAAGCCACCGCGCGAGCTGTAAACGGTCACCAACATGCTCGCTGGTAGAACCGCTGCCCCGAAAGACGTCGGGAATGCCCGGCAATACTTCTTCACGTGGCTGGAGATACTCTCCGCGGTGGTAACGATGGGTCTTGCGTCCACGTTCTTTGGGGCGTTCACGCATGACGAGAGTTCGTGTCGATTCGACGAGCTGTTTGCGAAGTTCGTCAATCCTTCGGCGATGCGTTTTCATCGCTCCATTCGATCGCAGAAACTCGGCAGCGAGCAACTCGCGTGTCACATGATCGACCTGGCTTTCCGCAAGCTGGGTTTCCAGCCTAGGCGTTATCGTAAGAGCAACGGGGTCGGGCTGCGTCGTGACATCGATTCGAAAGTGGCCGAGCCCGGCGACGTAATGTCGTTCAAAGAGCAGCGTGATCGTCCACTCATGATCCAGTGTGAATAGTTTTGTGAACGGTATCACCAGCCGATGAGTCTGCCCCGCGTTGCCGGGGATCGACCAGCCCGTGGAGCCATCACCATCGATCACGTTACCCGGATACGTCTTGCCCTGCCCCGGTTTCGCGCCGGGAACCGAAGTGCTTCCCACCGCCAGTTCGACTTCCCGACCGTCGACCGAAACAGTCATCTCGCTAAGGAAGAAGTCGCCTCGTCTGCCTTCATAGAACGCGAGACCGGGTCCACCAGCGGGAAGCGAATCATGCGAGATCGCTTCTAACCGGATCGCGGTGACCGGATCACCGTTGCCGACCGGCGGCATCGTGAGCGTATAGACGTCTCGCTTCGTCGCGTCTCCGGATGCAAGAATGCTGCCGTCATCCAAGAGATCCAGATAGGGCAACGTGGATGCCATTGATGTGGGTCGGCATGTTTCCCACCTCCGTGCGTTGGCCTTAAGCGTTTCCGCCCACTTCGTGAACGCTTCTCGTTCTTTTGTATACCCTTCGCCATCGATCAAAACTCGTTTGGCGATCGACAACTCTTCATCACGAATCGCCTTAAGTGTTTCGTTCCGACGCAACACTTCGGCTTCGTTCTCGGCGTCCATCTCCGGTTCGTCGGCGTCATCCAACAACGCCATCAAGGAAAAGTAATCCGTGTGCGTCAACGGATCGTATTTGTGCGTATGGCACTGGGCGCAGCCTGTCGTCAGCCCCATCCAAACGGTACCCGTTGTCGCGACGCGATCGACAAGCGCGTGGTAACGATACTCGAGAGGATCGATTCCCCCTTCTTCATTGAGCATCGTGTTTCGATGAAACCCCGTTGCGATCCGCTGCTGTCGCGTGGAACCGGGTAGCATGTCGCCCGCAAGCTGTTCGATCGAAAACTGATCAAAGGGCATGTCAAAGTTGAGCGCTCGGATGACCCAATCTCTGAAAGGCCAAATCGTTCGTGGCCGATCTTTTTCGTAACCGTTGGTATCGCTGTACCGGGCCAAGTCCAGCCAAGGCGTCGCGAATCGCTCCCCGTAGTCTGAGGAAGCAAGCATCTCATCGACGACTCGCTCGTAAGCTTCATCGGAGGGGTCTTGAAGGAAACGATCGATGAGTTGCGGTGACGGTGGCAGCCCAACCAGATCCATCGATACCCTGCGAAGAAGACTCTCGGGATCTGCGGCTTTTCCGGGCGAAAGTCCGGCTTGCTGAATCCGTTGAAGGACAAAACGATCAATCGGCCCGCGACACCATTTCGGTTCTTCCACGTTGGGGATTCTTGGCCGGCGGACCGGGCGGAATGACCAGTGCTGCGAGTACTCGCCACCTGAGAGAACCCAGCGTTTGAGCACTGCGATATCGGCTTGATCGAGCGCCGCGTGCGATTCCGCGGGAGGCATTCGGAGGTCCGGATCGTCACTGACGACGCGCTGGATCAGTTCGCTTTGATCCAAGTCACCCGGCTCTAAGGCCTTGTATCCGCCCAAATCGCTGGTCGCCCCGGCAAGAGAATCCAGCCGGAGATCCGCTTCACGAGCGTTTTCGTCGGGACCATGGCACGTGAAGCAGTGCTTGGCCAGAATGGGTCGGACTTCGCGGTTGAAGTCGACATCGGCGTTCGCGACCGAAGACGCCCACAGCATGCAGGCAACGCAGCGGATCGAATTGGCCAAGAATGAACGGACCTTACACATCCGCTATCGTATCTGACGGGAGGATGAGTCGGGAAAGCAACCCAGTATATCACGTGATTGTGCGGTACTGATTGTGCGGTACCATCAAACGCCTGACTATAACCCGACCAACAGTCGTTTTAAGGGTGATTTTTCATTCGCTTTTAGTGCTTTTTACTCGCTCCGATTCGCCAGCAACGGCCTGATCAGACTCCATGTCACGCGATATCAGGTGCCGACCACCCTCTTTGGCATCTTTGGCAGCAACAGCGCCGCTGTAGATCTCGTGGCCGACCAAAATCACCATCCCGGTCATGAGTGGCAGCCAGTAGTAGAGGACTCGGAAAAGTAAGACCGAAGCGATCACTGACTCACCGACGGCTCCTTTAAGCAGAGCCAAGAGAATCAACTCCAAGACTCCGAGTCCGCCCGGAATCTGCGTTGCCATTGCAACACCGATTGCCACCAAATAAGCGGCAAGCACCTGAGCGAACGGAACGGCAGCATCTGCGGGCAATACGAGATAGAGCGCGGTCGCCGATATAAATAAGTCGACCGCGGCAACCGAAGCTTGGACCATCATCAAGCCGGGGCGCGGAGGACGCAAATGCAGCTCACCGATCGGCCACGGCTTTCGCCATAGCAAACACACGAACGTGTACGTTGTTGCAAGCCCAATCAAAATGACACCAAACGTCTGTGTCCCGAAGGGCAACTGCACTTTAGGTGGCAACTCGATCGGAACCCACATCAACACCGTGCCGCCCAAGAACCACAATCCGCTCCAAAACGTCAAGCCACAGATCGAGATCACGGCGACAATTTGGCCCGCCGATAGTCCCCATTGTGAATAGAATCGGAATCGAATCGGAGCTCCTGCCAAGAGTGTGCCGAGATTGTTTCCGAGTGAGAAACCACTGAACGAGACCAGTGCGACGCGTCGCAGCGGCAAACTACGAGCCACGTAGCGAAGCGCTAATATGTCGTAGGCGATCAGCAGGATGTAGTTGAGCGCGATTAAGAATGCGGCCATCGCGATCTGCGTCGGCGGTACACCGGTCAGCCCGCGGATGAATTCTTCCCAGGTGATGTTCTTCAACTCGCCGATCAGCAGGCGGATCGCCAGCGCAAACAGCGCGAGGGCGAGGACCGGCCCGGCGAATTTTCGAATGCGTTTCTTCAACAATTGAAAGCGACCATCTACAAGGGAACGTCAAAAAGAGATCGGCGATTCGGATTACAACAAACGGAGGCTGCGTTAACTCTAGATCCAAGTAAGCCCATCGGCTCCGCACGGTAGAAACGATTCAAAATCGATCGGACGGAGCCGATCGACAGCAATCATTGATCGCCCATTCCTTCGCTTAGGGTTCGCTTCGTCAAGGACAGTGCCCGTCGGCCGGGATTGTCTATGCGACTTGTCTCAAAACAACCCCAAGCCGCAAAGCTGACCCTAAACCGCTCGACCCGTGATTTACGGGCTTGATTCACGGATCTACAGTGTGGTGTGAAGGCTGCCGACGCCATTCCGGCGGGCTATTACCTGCTTCGAGAACTTTGGCCGAATCCGTCCCAGGCTGCGAATCCCCGCCAATTCAACTGGAATCGAACTGATGAAGACTGTCAAACATGAACTGGTTGTGCTGGGCGGTGGACCGGCCGGCTACGTCGCCGCGATCCGAGCCGCTCAGCTGGGGTTTGACGCTGCCTGTATCGACGAAAACCCCAGGTTTGGCGGTACTTGCCTGCGGGTCGGCTGCATTCCCAGCAAGGCCCTGCTGGAATCCAGTCACCTCTATGAGGAAGCCAATCACCGATTTGTCGACCACGGTTTAAAAGTCAGTGGTATCGAGCTTGATCTCTCGGCAATGATGGGCCGGAAAGACAAGATCGTTGACACGCTGACCGGCGGGATCGACATGCTTTTCAAGCGAAACAACGTCACCGGATATCGCGGACGAGGGAAACTCCGGGACGTCAACTCCGTTGTCGTCGATGGTGACGAACCGGTGGTCGTCGAAGCGGATCGCGTGCTCATTTGCACCGGAAGCGTGCCCGCATCGCTTCCCAGCGTCGAAGAAGACGGCGATCGCATCGGCAACAGTACGACCGCACTGAGTTTTCCTGAAGTGCCCGACACGCTTGTCGTCATTGGTGGAGGCTACATCGGGCTCGAGCTTGGAAGCGTTTGGAATCGGCTCGGAAGCGATGTCATCGTGCTCGAAGCTTCCCCGCGCGTGCTGCCCGGAATCGATTCAGAACTCGGATCGCTCGCCCACCGCTCGTTCAAAAAGCAGGGCATGAAGATTCACACCGAAACCTTCGTGCAGTCGGCGAAGGTAGAAGGCGACACGTGCGTGGTGGAGGTCAAAGACGGTGACACGATTCGCTGCGACCGAGTCCTGTTGGCGACCGGACGTCGACCGGCAACCGACTCGATCGGGCTGGAGTCCATCGGCTTGGAGACTGACCGACACGGTTTCATTCCCGTAGACGAAAACTTTGAAACGGCAACCGAAGGCGTCTTCGCAACCGGAGACTGCATCGGCGGAGCCATGCTGGCTCATAAGGCGATGGAAGAAGCAATCGTCTGTGTGGAACGCATGTCGGGAATGCATTCACACATCAACTATGACGTGATCCCCGCGATCGTGTACACGCATCCGGAAATCGCCAGCGTCGGCAAGATGGAGGACGAACTCAAAGAAGCCGGGGTCGCATACAACAAGGGCGTTTGTCCCTACGGAGCAAACGGGAGAGCCCGGACGCTCGGGGAGTCCGAAGGACGTGTCAAAATCCTCGCCGATGCCGAAACCGATCGCGTCTTGGGCGTCCACATTATCGGCGCGCGAGCCGGCGACCTGATTGCCGAAGCGGCCGCAGCGATGGAATACGGTGCCAGTAGCGAAGACATCGCGCGAACCTGCCACGCTCATCCGACGCTTGCCGAAGCGATCCACGAAGCTGCGCTCGCTGTCGACAACCGAGCCATCCACACCGCTTAGACGGCTCGGCCGATGCGCGGCATCGCTTCTTCAGCACGACCTATCAATTTCCGGTTGAGCCGAGAATGAAATAGGAAGCGAGGGGAATCGACGATCTCGATTGGGGATCGCGAACTGTTTGCTAGGGTCATTGTTGAATGACGTCCGTGTTCGAATCGTTTCGGAGCCTTCGCGGGCTAACTGAGTCTGCGTCAAAACCAACGATACTTCACGAGTTCCGCAACCCCGCTACCGATTGCGTCGGGGCTCATGAAGTATCTTTTCTTTCGTGAGACGTCTCGATCGCGGCGAACATGCGGGTGATGTCTCGCAAGACTTCGCTGATCACGATGGGTGGAACATCTTTGACCGGCAGCACGTCGAAGGATGCATCGTGGAATTCGAGTGGGCCGAGTTCATCGGAGCACAGGAATTCCGGCAACACGGCGCGGACATCACTTTGATCGGTCCTGAATTGGCGGAGCATCGAAACAGACTCGTAATCGCGTCCCCACCCGTGTGCCTCCAAGACTCGGAACGCCTTCTCTTCGTTTTTGAGCTTCCTACCGTCTCGATAGACGATGCACGTTCCTTCCCGGGCTGTCTCCAGCGAATCCAGTAAAAAGAATTGCCGCTCGAGTTGTTGAAAAGGCTGAGGAGCAGCATCGATGAACTCGTTTTGCCAGACCCGCAAAGTTTCCTCCGCAACCAAATCGAGCGGATGCGAGACGCGAATGCCGTCGTCGATTCTATGCCGCTTGCCTTTCGGCATCACGAGTTCCAGACCGTCTTCACTCAATCGGCCAATGACCGGACGGCCGGTGGCCGTTTCGGGTGGCATCGTGAAAAGCAACGCGCCGGCGATGACCGCGATCACCGGATGATCCATCATCATCTTTACCTCGCTCGGTGAAAAAATTTTCCGCGAAACCATCGCTTGCTCGAAGACGTCGCGTGCATCTCGCATCGAGGTCGTCAGCCGCTTCTGAAGATCGACGAGCCGCTTGCCCTCGGCTGTCTTCTTGACCGCCGCCGGAATCGACTTGAGCGGTTTACCGCTCCTGGTGATCAACAGGTGTGGCCCATCGCCCCGCAGGTGGAGCTGAATCAAATACGGATCAATCTCAAGACGCTGAAATACTTTGAGCTCGTCGGCAATCGCTTCACCGGAGAGCCACTCAAGTTGCACGGGGTCTTTCAACCCGAGGTTTTGGGCAAGGGATCGCCGAAACTGCTCGACAGCCAGTTTTACCTTTTCCTTAGCATAGCGCGACTTGCTTTTGCGTCCCGCAGCCAACAGATTCGCCGCAACATGTAACCGCTTTGACAATTCGGTGGTGAGCTGTTTTCGATCAGAAGGAAGCGGCAGTAGCGCGAGCTGCAAGAATTCCAAGTTGGGCTTATCCGTGATTGCTGCTTCCAACTTCTTGCGTTTTGCTGGTGAACTGAATGCTCCATCGAATGCTTCCAGAATTCCGATCACCCGTTTCCGATCCGTCGGACGAAACACATGGTTGATCGCCTCGAACATCGGGCCAAGTTCGTCTCGATCGTGCGCATCGATTGCCCGTTCTTTCCAATCACGTCGGATGGTCAGCAACGCTATCCACTCGGTCCGGTACTGATCGGATACATCCAAATCGGCGTCATAATGCTTAAGCAGTTTCGAGTTGATGGTGATGCCATCGGTTTTCTCGCGACGCATTTCGGCATGCCCGGTGGACGCGTCCAATGTCAATGCGAGACTTCCTACGTACTGATCGGCACACACGAGAATCCATATCACCGCTTCGAGCAGCGTCTCGCGGTTCATTGCGGCTAATGCGCAACGGAGCAACTCCGGCCAAGCAATCGCGATACGCATCAATTTCGCTTCGCTAACAACGCCCTCCCTTAGCAATTGTCGCAAGTCTGCTTCGGTTTGCTTCTGCCAACGATCGACCAATTCAAAATCGATAAGGACATCGCCATGCTCCGTTTTTGCGTACCAAGAATCTGCACTCATCGCTTCGCGTAGCTGAGTCTGAAACAACTTTTGCCGGTCGCTCAACCTGCCAACGGTTTGAAAATCAATGTCTTCAAATCTTCTTAGAACGCTTTCAATATCCGAGTTTCCCTTCGCAGCCGGCAGTTTTTTCCAAGTGATCGCGAGGATCTGCGGCAGAGAGGAATCGGGTTTCGAATCTTGTTCTCGGCAGATTGCCGCGACGGCATCGACCACCGAGAGCAACTGCTGCGACTTCGGATGATCGGGTACGAGCAGCCAAATTTCCGCGCGTTTCAAAGCATCAATCAAATGCCTCGCCTCCTTGCGGTAGCCAGGCATCAGTAAAAACTTGACGAGATCACCGAGGCTGGCTTGGTCGGAGAGAAAGCCAGCCGCCATCGCAGCATGATTGAGCTCTTGCACTCGGTTACCGAAGGATGCTGTCCACCAAAGCAACGGCCAAAGTCGTTCCCGGATTTTGCGACTGGATTCGTCATCGCCGCGGTAAGACAATTGTCCATGAGCTGCCCCAAACACCGCGTCCAAGCCCCCGTAATGGCGCGGATGGGGGAAAGCCAGCTCTTCTTGTCGAACGCCCGCATACTTCACTTCGTCCGGGAAGTTCGCGAGCATGGACTCATACCAATCAAGCTGCGGTATCACGATCTCGCTTCGCTCAAGTGGCAGCTGACAGACGAGCCTTTGGATGACTTTTCTTGTTAGATCGTGATGCTGCAGCCGAGTTCGTGGCGGACTCATTTCCTTAAGCCGCCGCTTCTGGGATTCATCCATCAACGGCCGCGCCGTTGTCAAAACATCGCTTTCAAGGGAGCTCCAATCCCCTGGTCCGAGTAGGATGTACATTGCTTGGTGGACCAACTTGGCCGGATAGGGTGTGTCCTTGGTCCAGTCGTTCCACTCGGCGAGTAGATCCTCGTTTTCGATCGATTCCAGTTCATCGCGCACGAATTCACGATCGATCTTGTCGATCAGTTCGACGGCTTCGGGAGGGCAGATCACCTCAAAGCTGACCTCCAAGTCCTGCGGCGGCTTCACGACTGTCGGTTCCAGCAGCTCGCCATCGATTCCCGTCAACGTTGCGACTCGCTGACAAAGCTTTTGGACAGCCGCAATCTCGGCTTGGTTGATTTCATCGGCCTCTTCGCTGCTTCGCGAAAGCCGCACGGCAGATTGATACGTCGAAGATTGGAGATCATCTCCGCGTTTCTTCTTTAACTGGGCACTCGCGTATTCTGATAGAACCGCGGACGCCAAGCTCCGAATCGCGGACTCGTCGATTCCAGCCTGATCGGGAATGCGTTCATGGAATTTGGCGGCGTCGCAGTCGCCAACACCGGTTGCGGAGCGGAGCGCCGAATCAACCAGCATCAATCCATGATGCCGCTGCTCTTTCCGCCCCGCAGAAAGGAAGGACTGCCAAATTTCCTTGCAATCCGGCCGTAACGTCAAGGACAACGCGAACGCCGCGGGAACAGAATACTTCGAGCCATGTTCGAGCGACCAACTCCTCAGGTACTCCACATCTCGTGTCTCTGCGACCGCGCGGAAACACAACTTAATTGCACTCGGTTTGTGAGAGTAACCTGCCATGAAAAGCTGCGCAAATTGCTCGGCAGATGCGGCCGATAAATCAACGTCAAGAATTGCATCAAGAGACGCATTACGAAGTCCGTCCAGATGTTCGAGGATCGGCTCCGGCGGATGTCCAATCGAATTGACGCATAGCAACTTCGCGATGCGTTTGACGTAGTCGCCCGCGTCTTCAAACGAGCTCGCTTTGACGAACTCGCGAAGGCGCTTTTTCTTTTTGAGTCGTTGACCGAGTTCAACCAGAAGCGGAAACGCATCATCGCCCGCGGGGACTGGTGACGCCCGTTTGGAAAGACCTGACGCATACTCGAAGTGCAAGAGGAAACCCAATTGCACGTCATCTTGATGCTCGTCGCTCGTACCTAATGCATCCCGAAGCATCTCGATCCAGAACGGACGCATCGCGAGCGTCGGTGAGTCGAAGTAGTGAGCAAAGACCGCGAGACTATTGATGATCTCATCACGCGATTCCGATTTCGCTGCTGCATACCGACCAACCAATTGTCTTCCACACTCGCGAACGTCCGTTGCAGCGAGAGCCCAACTCCCCAAGAAGACGCCTTCCTCGTCATTTCCTTCGAACAACTGAAGCCGCGTTTCGGGCGATGAGAGTGCATCGGCACAGGTTCGCAGCGTCGCATCCGGTGACCCTTGAGTGATCAACTCGGCTGGCAGACGCAGGTGAAATCGGAGCTGATGTGCGACTGATTCTGCATCGAGTTCCCCTCGTGAGATTTCTCCGGCCAGCGTTTGAAGTACGCCGGCAAGAACCGTTGGTGAAGACTGCACCACTTCGACCGCAGCCGCCGTTGCGGTGATCGCGGCCGATAGCTTCAGTTCGCTCGGGCGTTGAGTACGAATCAGCTCATCAAGAGACTGCAACGCCTCTGCGCGGCCACTCCATGCGAGGGCTCGCGCAACGTGCGGCGAGGGACTTTCATTGTGAACGGCCGCGTGTTTTCCGCAGGCGATCAGATTCAGCGTGTCCAAGATATCTTCGGCCACCGCTGAATCACGCAGAATCTCAATGCCTAGCAACCGCCCGAGATGATCGCTTGTTTCGCCACCCTGCGGGGTTCCGCCAGTCAAAGTTGCCATGAACTGGGCAAGCTCATCAGTGATCTTTTTTTTGAATCCACCGCCGAATACGGTGAGATGGCGGAGCGCGTCGTTTGCTTCTGCTGGAAGCTCAATTGTGAAGAGTTCTTTTAGCAGATCCCGCAACCAAGTCGCTCGATTGATGGCATCTGCGGGCTCACCGATCGTCCAGTAACCGATGGCAAGCATTTGGCCTTCCAATGCAGCCCATGCCGCACTGATCGATTCGCCGAGTGGAGGTGCGATCACATCGACGAGTGCGCGTATGGCCTCGGGCGACTCCCCGGCGACACCTTGCAGAAACGTGTTGTCATGTTCCGAAGAAGTTTCTTCTTCGTCCAAGCACAGCAAACGACGCCCGAGACAATTGGTCGCCTCCGACGCACGTTCCAGCGCTTCGCTGGCAAGTCGCTTCGGTTGATCTCGAAAACAGAGGCCTTTTTCGAATGACGGGAGCTTTGCAGGCATATGCGGCTGGGTGGGGAGCGAAGGAACGGACGACTTCACCCGGATCGTATGCGAGTGAACGAGTGACGGGAATCGCTTCGCTTCCGTGACGAGTCCGCACTTCCCTGTTGTCCGAATCGGCAGGGATCGTCTATCTTCCAATGCTCTACGGAATGCTACGTGGACAGCGCCACGCCACACCCAAACATAACCCGAAGCGTCAGCGAGTGAACGAGTCACAGGAATCGCCTGGCTGACGCTTCGGGTTACGATTTTGCGGCACTCTCGACGAGCGTCCCATTGTCCATCTAGCGAAAGGAAAAAGATTGAATTTCGGCAAGGATCGCCATGATTTCCGGAAAGAGAAACAGTCGTTTTTGCAAGGGTTTTTCGCGACTGCTGCTGGGTTTGCTGATCGCGTTTTTTCCTTCCCTCTCATCGGCTTGTCCCTTTTGTTCGGCGCTTGCGCCGACCTTGAGCGATGACTTGGAATCCTCCGCTGCGGCAGTGATCGCGCGATGTGAATCCTCCGTCGAGGACGAAAACGGTTTTTGGGTCTGCAAGATGCGAATCGCCGAAGTCCTAAAAGGCAAGACACGGCTCGCAGACTCGGTGATCGAAGTTGTCTCACTCGAAGAGCTTTCGCGCGACGAGGCTTTTTGGATGGTGGGCTTTGGCGACGAGGAAATCGTCTGGGCCGATCCAAAACAGGTTTCCGACGAAGCGATCGCGTACCTTCGACAACTGGATCGTTTACCGAAGCAAGGTTCGAAACGTTTGAAAGCCTACTTGGAGTTTCTCAAGCACTCCGATCCGTTTATCTCCGCGGACGCTTACAACGAATTTGCAGAGGCTTCACTTGCCGACATCACGGCCCTAAAAGATGTCCTGGACCGCGAATGGATTCTGAAGCAACTTCGTGACAAAACGGTCCCGGTACATCGCCGACGGTTGTGCTGGACGTTCTTGAGTCAGTGCGGCAAGGCGTCGGATGTCGGCGTTTTCGATGAATGCCTCTCGCTGAAAGAGTCCGATGAGAAGTTCGACCCAGGCATGGATGCGGCAATCTCCTGCTTCGTCTCGCTCACGGGCGAACAAGGGCTCGAGCGAATCGAGCGCGACTATCTGGCGAACGCCGATGCGGACTACCTCGATTCATTTTCGGCGATTGGTGCGATTCGGGTTCACGGCACGGAGCTGGAGATCATTCCAAGAGAACGCTTGGCCGAATCACTCAAGCTGGTTCTTGAGCGTCCCGCTCTCGCCGACTTGGTCATTCCCGATCTCGGTCGGTGGGAAGACTGGTCCGCCATCGACCGGGTCGTCGAACTCTTCGAGAACACAACCGAACAGACACACTTCGTCAAGTCTTCGGTTGTTCTCTATCTAAAGGCTTGCCCCTTGCCGGCGGCGGATACGGCGATTGAGAAACTGCGTTCTATCGATCCAAAGGCTGTATCAGCTGCGGAGGCATCTCTGAGATTCTATCCTGGCTTCGCTTCCGTGCCGGTCCCGCCTCCAAATGAAGACGCCGCGGCGGATGACCGTGTTGTCAAACAACCCAAACGCTCGGAAACGACCGACGACGAAACGCCGGTGATTCGTTAGCAATCGCTGGTCATTGGACTTCGCGAGTTTGGTCATCACGCACGACACCCCTTACTTGCAATTCTATTGCAACTGTAATAGCATGTTCGCTCGGTGATGGAAGTCGAAGGAAACGCGTTGGAATTTTGGCTGTGGTTGATCATCCGCATGAGCCGCTTGAGTTTGCGGTGGGCTTGCTGAGCCAGCAGGTCTGGTGCTGGGGACGAGACATCATGCGGCCGGAAGGCAACTGGCTGTTGGAGCTGGGCTTCGACCGGATCAAACCACCGGATGAACTCGAGGAGTGCGCCAGCGTTTATTCCCTACAGTTGCCCGGTCAAGGAACTGTCATCCTGCGTGGGTTCGGCGTCTTCTACGGTGACGCGATTCGCGGAGTCATATTTATGCCGCGATACGAATTTCAACCGCGGTTCGCGGCAAACGCCGTTCTGCTGGAACGCCCCCCTTGGACGCCCGGTGAGATTCCCGATCTCGAATTACCGACCCGGCATCAGCGAAGCACATGTGCGTCACTGACATTGGAACTGCTCGACTGGATCCGCAGCTACGAAGTGGTGACGAACGAGCGGCTCGGGATCGGATATCGACGGGACACCCTTCAAGACTGGGATAACGGAACCCGCATTTGTGTCCCCGCGGAAGAATTCGCGGCGGCTTGGCGTGGACTATCCTTTCGAGTCGCCGCCGACTTTGACGCTTTCTCAAGAGCCGAACAAGCCGCTTAGGGCCGAGCAATCGATTATCGTCGCCCATCGGCTCCGTCCTCTTTTGTCTACAGTGATTTGCTGTCAAGTATTGAGTTGCGTTTCACGTCTTTGCGCACGGTTAGGTCGATACACTTGAACAAGTCCCGAAGGGACGATAGCCCCTTGCCGGTGGGCTCCGCCCACCGGTGTTGTCTTAACCAAACCATCAAAGTCCCGAAGGGACGATAGCGCACGAGCGTGTATGTCAACCCATCATCAACTGCTTTACCACTTTGTATTGAGCACCAAGAATCGAAAGCCCTATCTGCAACCCGAAACGCGAGAAACTATGTTTGAGTATCTTGGCGGAACCGTGCGTGGGCTCGACGGCGTTCCAATTCGGATCGGAGGCTGGATCGACCATGTACATCTGTTGGTCAGGCTAAAAAGCACCCATCGCATTTGTGACTTTATGCGAGAGCTGAAATCTAGATTCGGTCATTCGGTACAT
>JBCCOI010000140.1:0-13818 GCA_039025515.1 Planctomycetota bacterium | reverse complement strand
CGTGAAGCTCTTTGAGACAAAGTTCAAGGAGCTCGGTCCGCGCGCCCAGTCGAGCCTGCATGAAGAATGGGGATTTGCATGGGTGGCTGAGGTTGGGGATGGTTGGAACGTTGCTTGGGCAAACAAGCCAGGCCCAGAGTCACTGATTACATGGGCTTTCCAGCGAAAGTTAGAGGGAGGCGCAAGGGCGGTGACAGTCACCTCGCTCGATTTCTTGACGTGTACACACGAGTTCACTGTGCGGCTGGATCCCTGCTTGCCCATAATGGGTGGGAATGGATCCCGTCTCTAACCCGAGTGAATTCGTGAGCATGTCAAACATCTCCATTTCCAGTGGTGCGCGTCCTACCAGCCGACCGCAGTGGCTTCGTTCCCAACTCATTATCCAGTACGTATCGCTGATCGTGCTGCTGGCGTTCTCGCCGCCGAGATTCGGTTCGGTCTGCCTCGCTCAATCATCAGACGCCGAGCCGATGACGGCAGAGCGGGCGACCGCAGAGCGTTACTTGAAGGTGCTGCTTCGTCGGCCACGTCCAGGCGTCGCACTCGATCGTGTGTACGGCTTTCATGTCCAAAACGATTCTCTGGAAGCGCTGCAGGACACGCTGAAGGCCGATCTTCCGGATGAGCCGGCGGGAGCTGGAAGTTTGATCTGGGGACTGATCGAGCTGCAACGCGGCAACACCGCCGAAGCTGTGATCGAATTGCAAGCCGCTGAGGAGCTGCGCGCCGAAGATGCCGTTTGCAGTTTCTACCTCGGCCGCGCCCTCTTGTCGCTCGGCAAGACCGAGCTGGCCTTAGAAGCCATGGAGCGGGCGATTGATCGTGGTCCGCGTCGATCGGATGCGTTACCTATTTTCACCGAACTCGGACGCCTTTACAGCCGAGCGGGCCAGAGCGAAAAGTCTCTCCGGGTTTGGCAGCGGCTCGAAGCAATGTTCCCCGGGGACAGGAAGGTCGGCGGACGCATTGCAAAGGCATTGGCCGAGGAAGGCGAGTATGAGAAGGCAAAACTGCGCTACCAGTCACTCGCGCAGCAGTCGCGCAATCCAAGCGACAGAATCGCGTTTGAAGTTCAAGCGGCCGAGATGGATCGCGAGTCAGGTGAAAGCGAGTTAGCGCTCAAGCAATTCGAAGCAATCCTGGAAAGACTTCGACCCGGCAGTTGGTTGCATTCGGACGTTCGCACGCGAATCGAGTCTGGGTTCTTAGCAACGGCCGACTATGACGGACTAGTGACCTACTACGAGGGGCGTCTCAAGCAAAACCCCGACGACATCAGCCTGCGTTCGCGGCTTGCACAACTGCTGTCCACCTCGGGCAGACTGAATGAAGCGAAAGAGATGCTGGAGTCATCGATTCGATTGGCACCGGAAGGCTCGTCTCTCCGACTCGCATTGGTCGACGTTCTGGTCGCGCAGTCGAATATCGCCGAAGCATCGAAACAGTTTGAAAGACTCACTGAAATCGAGCCGGGCAATCCCGACTACTTCATGCGATGGGGGAGTGTGTTGTTGCGTGACGGACAAGCGTCTGAAGAAAAGCGAGTCGATAACGCCGCAAAAGTCTGGTTGCGTTTGGCGGACGATCGCAAGAACGACCCGGTCATGCTTTCCGAAATCGCAGACCGTTTGCGAGCCGTCGACCGGCAAGACGATGCGATTCGGTTGTATCAGGAGTCCATCTCACTTGATCCGGATTCACCTCAGTACCGCGAGTACTTGGGCGAGTACCTTTACGCGTTAGACAGAAAAGAAGAGGCCATTGAGACTTGGCAGTCGTTGGCCGAGGGACGACGCCGAAACCGCGAAACACTGGTAAGACTCGCGGAGGTGCTGGACATGTTCGAACAGACCGAACTTGCATTGCAGGCTTGGGACGAAGCCTCTGAATTGGATCTCGACTTCAACCAAGAACTCCGTTACGCCGAGAAACTCGTCGAGGCGTCTCGTTACGATCAAGCCATCGAGCGACTCGATTTGGCGGCGCCGATGGCGGAAACTCCTGAGGAACAAACGCAGCTGTTAGGCAGTCGCATTCAAGTTTACAAGGCTTCTGGAGGGCTCAAGCAACAGATCGCAGAACTTGTGAATCAGACGCTGACCATCGACGGGCTGAAAACACTTGCGGTGATGCAAAGTGCCGACGGTGACCTGCTCGCCGCGGAGCGTTCGATCAACAAAGCGAGGGCGGAAGATCCAGACGATCTCGCATTGATTTCCATCGCCGCGGATCTGGCGGAAAAGCAATCACGGTTCGTTGATGCGGTGCAGCTATTTCAACGTCTTGCCGATGCGGAAGTCCGCTACCGCAGCAATTACCTCCAGCGGATCGCAAGACTGCACGTCCGCATGGGCGAGGCGGACGATGCAATCTCGACCTGTCAAAAAATCATCGACAACAATCCAGCCAGCACGGATCCTTATCAGTTCTACGCTCGAACCGCCTTCGACCTCGGTCGCGATGAAGCAGCCATCTCGGTGCTACGCCAAGCCATCGCAGTCGCACCTCGCGATAACTCACCGAAAGACATGCTCGCGCAGCATTTTGCGAACGTCTTTCGCACCGAAGAGGCGATCGAGTTGCACTGGCAAGCGTTCTCTTACGAGTCCAGCCTGAACGCAAAGATCGATCGCATGCGAATGCTGGGCCCTCTTTACGAACGCAAGGGCGACTTCGATACGCTGATCGAACGCATCGAAGAGACCAACCAACGGGAACAAGATGAGCGGGCCGCCGCATTCATGGTTGCTGGGGCCCACGAATCAGTTCAAGACTATGGTGCGACGAGGGCCGCCCTGGAACCGTTGCTCGCCAAATCACCACGTGACCTCGAATTGCTCCAACGCATGGTCCAGCTGTGTGATGCGGCTGACGACTTGGAGCAAGCCACCGACTACCAGCGCAGGATCGTCGACCTGGCAACGACACCGGAGAACCAGTTCCGGTTGATGCAATTGCAGTTGGAAACTGGCGAACTGTCCTACGACGAAGTGTTCAATGAACGCATCGCATTCGTTTCGGACGTTCAGCGACTCGGTGGAATGATTCGTTCGGCGTGCCGTCGAGGTGACCTCGAGGATGCCATCTCCATCTGTCGCCTGACGCTGCGCCGCGATGACTCGTTGTGGGACGTCAAGCTGATTCTCGCCCAGTTGTTGCTTCATCAGGCATCGGGTTCCGAGAGGGAACGGCTAGAAAAGGAAGCGTTGCAGTACCTCGTCGAGGTCAACAATCTCGCCATTGCCGTGGATCAAAAACCACCGACCAAAGGCACCGCGAAAAAGCCAGTCAACGCGGCACCGCGAACGCCCTCGCAAAGTCTGTCCCCTCGAACTTGGAGCAATTCCAACTACCAGATCGCAAGACTGCTGCAAACGGGAACCTCTAATCCCTTCGGATCCTCCACGAGCGGATTCCAGCTGATCGAATCGTTCTCCTATGGCAATGCAAAGGTCATCGCTCGCAGCTTGCAACTCCTGGTCGTCAGCGGAAGACCCGAATCCAAAAAAGCGGCTGAGATTGTCGCCCGGTCCATGGACGTTGAACTCGAAAAACTGATTCAGGCGAATCAGCAGGACGCAAATGAATACTGGGAACTCTATGCCATCACGTCGTTGATCGATCGTTTGGAAGCGAACCTCCCGCAGACTGCGAACCAGCTATCAGAAACGAAACGCAAGCAAGCCGAATTGACGCAACTTCTATTGTGGCGTCTGACCGACTTGGATCCTGAAAACGCAACCGAGTTGCTGTTGCAGAGGCTGACAGCCCGTCTGTACTCGGGCGCAAACGGCCAAGCAGATGTCGATCTGACGCCTTTCGCAGACAACGATCTGGAGCGGTTGAATCGGATTCGCAATCGCATCGCCAACGGAGAGCTCGTTCTCGCCCAGCCTTTCACCGGCTACTACCCCGGATACAGCAATCATCAGATAAAGGCTCAACAAGCGATCAAGCTGAATGCCCTTTTGGCAAACGAGTATCGCTTGGCGGGCATGCCCGAAAAGGCAGATCGCATCCAGCTGGTGGATCCCAAAGCGGATCTTTCCTACGAAGAGCTTCGCGCCGCCATGGATTACCACGTCCGCTTAGAGGAGTTTGAAAAGGCGAAAGCGGTCCTGGATACATTGATCGACGAAGCGAGACGTGGGACCCCGCCCCAATGGATCAGTAGCAACACGATTCGCATCGCGCCGAAAGGAGAATTTTACACCGAGAATCACCTCGCACTGCTGGACGCGGAAATCGCGCGTTGGGCGTTTTCCAAGAGTAAGACTCGGACGCCACCGGGGCTGATCGGTGTCGGCCAACTCGGCATCTACATTCGAGTTCCGACGCCGCAACGGTATAAGAACATCACAGTCAATGCGCCGCTTTCTAGTCGACTGCTGGATAGCAAGTTGGCTCATTTGGCAATGCGTGACGTCGACCAGGCCAATTCGGGATCAACTTCGCCACTGGGACGCCGTCCCTCTCCCGTTCAGATTTCAGATGACGTCATCTCGCACCTCGAAAAAGAACTCCCCGGCGCGTTGGAAGAAGAACAGAAAACACGCCGCATTCTTGCTGCGTTTTGTCATTGGTGGTGCGATCGCCCGGAAGATTGTTTTCGCATCTTGAATCGACTCTCCGAGCAGTTCCCTGGCGACATCGAATTGCAATTAGAAACCGCCCGCGTGGCCAGTGAAGTATCACGCCCAAAACTCGCTCTCGAAAAACTGGATCAATTCGAGCCACTCGATAGCAAGATGAGGGTTCGCAAAGAAATGGCGGCTTTGAATCTGGCGACCCAGGTGGGCAACGCAAAACGCGGCAAAGAAGCCGTCCAACGTTTGCTCGGCATGCGGATGGATGTTAGCACGCAACTTGCACTCGTAGGCAATCTGGAAATGCTGGGACTTCGCGAAGAAGCCAACCAGATCCTACGGCGCACTCGTCGTGGACGACAGAAGGACGAGCAAACGGAAATTCAGATCGCGGAGGCTTTCTTGGCTGCCGGCGACAATGAGGCGGCGGGCGAGGTCGCAGCCTCATTGCTGCGGCGACTATCGACGGGGCGGACCTCGCGAAACGCGGCCTCGTATCGATCCAGCGTCACACGATTGCTGCGTCAGACCGGGCGTTTGGACGACTTGATCGAGCAAGCCGAACGCAGGGTCAAATCGAATCCAACATCGTTGAGAGCGAAACAGAAGCTATCGGAACTTTACACTGCCGCCGGGCGACAAAGTGATGCCAATGAACTGCTAGGCGCGTTGGCTGAGGAAGACGTCAATGGTGTTCCCCAGATGCGCGTGCGCGCGCGTCTCCTGTCGGCAACCAGCAATAAATCATCCGCGCTCAAGCTGTATCTGGATGTCTACGAGAAGGACCTTTCGCGTTTCTCGTATTCCGATTTGTCAAAACTTGTCCAGTCAAACACCAGCCTCGCCGATGAGCTCTTTGAACGCCTGGATAAGTTTCCAATAGAGAGTCTTCCCTTAAGCCGGGCAACTGAGATCGTACGGTTGGGTCGCCGAAACACCAGCGACGCTTTCAAGCGTGTTCTCGGCCGGATCATCAAGACGCATGGTGCAGTCCAAATCACGTCACTCACAAGTGGAGTCGATGCGGCAATGCTCCGTTCGTTGCCCGAATATCGCCAAGCCATGCGCGATGTTCTTGCAAACCGTGAGAACTACCGCACCACTGCAACCGTCTGGCAATCACGCCGCTACGGAACCGATGGAACCCTGATCGGAAAACTCGAAGACATCCTGCAGACCCTCAAGGAATCGCCCGAATCGCTCAAGCAGGTTAGGGAAACGGCCAACGCGATGACTTCGGTCGAGGCGACTCGAGCGACCGCGGAATTCATGCTCGGTCTTTTGAACGTGACGTTCAATACGGATCAAGAAACGGGGCTTCAACAAATGATTGAAGTGATCCAACTCGAAAAGGGCTCGCGATCGCCAGTCCCGGTGGGATTGATTTGGCAAGCCGGACAGGTCCTTGAAAAAGACCCCGCGGTGCCACGATCTTCAATCATCAAACTCTACGAACCAATCTGTGTGACGGGGTCGACCCAAAACATCTTCTCAAGCAGCCCCCAGTCAAGGCTGGAAACTCGACTGATCAACCTTTACGCGCAGGAGATGCAATTCGACAAGGCAATCGACATGCTGCTCGCAATACGTACCAACCAGAGCAGGAGCACCGTTTCTAGTCCGGGATATACCGAATACCAGAATCTGCAGTCGGACTATTGGGTTTGCGACAAACTAGTCGATGTCGGCGGCGCGTTTGAGGCGTGGGTGATTTTGCAGACCACCCTGGCAGATCGCAGCGTTTTCGAAAAAGCCATTCGTTGGTCGCGTTCCTCCCTTGAACCGAAATTCGAGTCGTTGGTCAAGAAAGCCGCCGAGAAGATGGATTCCGATTTAGCGGTTCGCTATCTCGAAAGACAATTCGATCGATGGGAAACCGATCTTCAGCAGTTCCCCATCGATCTCATGGAACTTGGCTCCAGAAGTTTGGTGTCCGACGAAGACGTCAGCAGCATCGGATTTGCGATCCAATTGATTCATGAGGCTCCCGGTGGCATCGACCGTTTGAGAAAGCTCCTTAGTCGGGCACAAAAACTGATCGAAAAAGATTCCGATGCGATGGAACCGTACGGGCTCGCCTTGTTGATCGCCGCCAAAATCCCGGACGCCAAAGTCGATCTCGTTTCGATTGGGGAGCGACTGATGGAACAACTTCCAGACCTGAATGCCCTTGAAAACGAGTCTCCACCTTCCACCGGACAAGCTCGATTCTCGCGTATCAAAGACCTCTATCCGGTTGCGGTTGCTGCAAAAAAGTCTTCCTCACCAGAGATCAATGCAGTCGGCCGGCAGTTGACCGGTTACCTCTCGGAATACGCGGTCGTCACGCGAGACGTGAGCCTTTCTGTTGCAGCTGCGAAACTCGGCGAAGATGTCTCCGAGAGAACAAAAGAAATGTTGGATCTGATCCGCAAGGGACTCTCCAAGGGACTCGCGCCGGACAATGCGGTGATCGAACAATTGCTCGGAATCGCGGAGACAACCGCCTCGACGGGCGATGTTGAATCGGCATGCCTCGCCCTTCAAACGGCACTCGAACTGGGCCCGCCCGTTCCCAAACAGATCGCCACCCAGGCTCGCAATCCGTTTTCGATGCAGCCGCTCGGACGAGTCTCCTCCGCCGTGTCCTCACAACGCAACACCAATCTGCAAACACAGCCAGCACTGGCAATTCAGTTGGATCAGATCACGAAACAGCTAGAAAGTGCCTTGAATGTCGACTTGCGATCCAAGCCGAACAAGACAGTCGATGCGTCCGAAGCGATTTACGAGACCGCTTACGAAGCATACTTCGGGAAACGACCAACGAAAAAGGAACTTCGCGCTCTTGCCGCGGAACGGTTGGGTGATCCGAATGCCTCGGTCTATGAAGACGATGTAGGACCGGAACAAGCAGTCGCCCCGCCATCAGAGGTTGATATCGAGAAATGCAACCCTGTGCTGGACGCTTATCTAGCGGTGGTGTTTCCCAAAACGGATTCGCCAAGTATTCAGTTCTACGAGGTGCCGATTTTATCGCCTAGTTCCAGCGGCTCGTCCATCACATTGATCCGGCAGCAATTTCGCGACCGCGAAATCACCGTTTCATCGGTGGCGCACGCCGCTTGCCGTCTCGCAGTGATCTGTGACCGCGTTGACGAAGTGCGTCGGCGCATTGAAACCGTCGCTGCCGCAGGCGTTCGTTCGTTTGAATGCAGTGTCATGCGATTGCACTTGGCCACCGCCATCATCGAAAGCCAACTCAAAGCTGGCTCGACATCCGCATCATGGAACGAACTGCAAGAATCGCTCCAACAGCTGGCGACATTACTCAAGGGAAGGCTGCGTTCCTCCCAGACGAATTCCACCACTCGTTGGGGCATCAGCTACCAAGTCATCTCTTCATCGACGATTCAAAATGCTGCCAAGATTGAAGCGGAGCTCAATGAAGCCCTTCACGTGGTTTGGCCGGTCGTGAATGCGAACCTGCTAAGCCCCGAAGTTTTAGCCAACGTCGAACTTCGATCTGAGATCGCTACAGCGGCGGGAGAGGTGCTGTCACGGATGCGCAGTCACGTGAACAGCAATTCATACGCCCGATCGCGTTTAAGCGACCTCGGGGCGATGATTCGAAGCGTCTCCTCTCCATTGTTGCCAGCTGACAAAGACAAGGATGCGATGCGAGCGGCCATTGAACAGGAAATCGCACCGCTGCGTGTGACGTCAACGGATCTGGCTCAGCAACAGTCGCAATGGCGGTCGATGATGACCATCTTCGACACATGGACCCGGCAAGGATGGATTAAGTTCATTGACCAGAGCCTTCGCCGATCGGTTCTGTCACGTCCAATCGGAACTCGCGCGGATATTGAACGAATGGAAGCGGGCCTTTGCCTCGCGGTCTCCCAATTGGAGGAAACCGAGCGTTTCGATTGGTTGATGAACTTTTGCTTGGGGAACGATGCAAAGGGCAAAGTCGTTTTTCTGGCCGGCCGTGCATTTTACGAAACGCCTCCGGTCCGATTTGATCTTCGCGACGTGACGAGGAAGGCGGTTCAGTTTCTTTGTCCAGAAAGCAGCGACTACGTGGTTCTCAACACCGTTACCATGTTGGTCGATGAAGCGATCCGTCAGGGACGAACGAAAGAGCTGCGAGAACGTTTAGAGGCAAAGCGAGAGCGTTCCGGCGACGCCGCTGACATCACGCTCGCGTTGCTCCGCGTCTCACAAGCCCAAAACGGAGCGGAAGACGTTAACGCTTTGGTCAAAGTACTGGATCCGACCTTGCAGGCCATGACGAAACAGATCATGGAAGGTCCCGAACAGAATTTCGGCAAACAGTACTTTCCGGAACTGGAAGCCCAACTGGTCTTCCGGCTCGCCGCCACAGAGTTCCCTCGGGAGCGTCTTGAGCCATTGGTCGCCAAGCTCAGGTCGATCGCGATCGAAGGAAACCGTGAGTACCTCGCCGCGACCATCAATCGTGCCGCGGCAAGTGCCGAACTCGGGTTGGCCGCCGGTGCGAGCCGCCATGGGATCCCGGACGACTTCATCGCGGTCGACATTCCGCGTCCGACACGAGGCCGCTTCGACCGACTCAGTCCCATCTACATCGAGCGTGCTGACGGTGTCATTCACGGAACAGGTGGCATGGGGTTCGCGCACCTTATGTTTCAATATCCGCTTGAAGGTGACTTTACCATCACGGCGCGCATCAAAGACAGCGATCGCGGTGACGCGAATCTCTCCTTTGCCGGCGTGACCTATGGCGCCAGCGGCACCCGTCAAAGCGGGTTCGTCAGGGGCTCAGGTGATCGTGGGGAAGTCGTGGTTCCCGTTCCATCGGCGAACGCCGATGCGATGAATGAAGAATCGCTGGTGATCGAAAACGGTTCGGTCGTCGCGAAGTGCAATGGAGAAGCATTCATCAACGACCAGCGTTTGCATGGGTTCCCGTTTGCATCCGTCGTTCATGAGATGACGAACACGATCGAGATCGCCGATTTACGATTCGCTGGTAATCCCACCATTCCACGTCAAGTCAACTTGTTGGATCAACAGCTTCGCGGTTGGAGTGATCTCTGGTCGGCTTCGAAAGTAGAACCGCTGCGTCTTCCAAGTCCGGTGGTTTCAGGACAGAAAGCGACTCCAACCGAGAAGCCCAGTCCGAACGTGGAGGCCAGCCCAAACGTGCAGTCCAACACCCAATCATCGACGTTGGCGAACCAAGACCTGCCGATGGGACAGTGGTGTTTCCGAGACGGCGAGTTACGGTACAAACAGCCGACGAATTCCAGAGACGTCCTTAGCACGCTCCATTATCTCCGTCCGTTATTGGATGGAGAATCGATTGAGTTCGAGTTCTGGTGGGATGAGATGGAATATCGTTTCAACTTTACGGTGGGACGATCGGCGTTGATCCTCACGAAGGAAGGCTCGTATTGGGGCTACTTCCCGAAACGAGCGGATCTTGCTTCATTGGTTTCAACCGAAAGCAGTGCACGCGGCAAGCGTCTGAAACGAAGGTTCGCGGACAACATTCCCGTGTCAGGTTGGAATCGTTTTGTAGCTACCCGTCGCGGCAATCAAGTGGAAATCCAACTCAATGGCAGCCCACTCGAGCCGATTGAGCTGAGAAAAGATGAGCTGCCCGGAATCTACCGCAAATCGGAAACCTCAGTCCGAGTACGCGAGATCACCTTGACCGGTGACTGGCCAGAAACGGTTCCGAAAAGATGGATGGAATAATTTAGGGTGTCAGGTACCGTTTTAGTAAACCTTTGTCGAACGCTGGTGCCTTCAGCTTTCCAGCACGCCGGAACCGTGGCGTCGGAGGAGTCGCTATTGATGTAACACGGCAGCGCGACAAAGAAGTAATTGCCGTTGCCGCATGCGCGTTACGCCGCCTGTGCGAGTGGGTGGCGATGGACCTTACGGATCGAGAGCAGAAGCGTTTTCAGTGGTCGATCAAATGAAGGGGTCCATACGGCTGTCTTAGTTCAAAGGGAATTGGAATTTGCGCTCCAGTGAGTTGAACAGTGGGGCGGCTTCGTGCCCGTTCAGCAAACATCGAAGGGAAGAGGGCGGTACCGCCACCCTTCGACGTTTGACTTGGCACATCGCTCGTTGGTCCTCACCAGAACTCCGTGCTCCGACCAAGCCGCTTCAGTGTTTCACATCAACTCGCCATTGCAAGTGATTCGGTGGATGTTTCTCGGCGTCGCATACGCGCTTCCCCAAGCTTGCGATCACGCTCGGCGTTATAACCGCTGAAGCCACGAAAAAGGTACCTGACACCTTTAAAATCGTCCTCGCCTTTAAAATCGTCCTAAAAAGAGAAGCAATGATGCGGCCGAAAGTAATCCTTCGCCTTGGCATGTTCTTTCTTATCGGAGCCTTCTCGCAATCAGGGCTCGCAGGCAAAGTTCCTTCGATCGTGTGCCAGGGCAACAAGACCTATCGCACCGAAGAGATCATTCGCGGCCTCTATCCGCATCCCGATATGATTGCCGCTTTGCAGTCAAATCAAACGCCCCGCGAAATCGAATCACTCGCGGAGCGACTCATTCAAAGTGGCTACCGTGAAGGTGGTTTCCCAAACGTTGAGGTTACCTGCAAGACCGTCGAAGGCGGACTGTCTGTCCGGATTGCGGAAGGCACGCGATACAAATGCGATGGAATTGAAATCATCAGAGAACGATCCTTCGCGGATGACGCCTTGATTCGCCATCTCACTTCGCCCCAGCCACAGGAAAACACGCATCTTGACTTTGAATTTCGCGGCGGCGAACGCGTAACGGTCTATCGCGATGCGCAGGGAGACGAAAGGGACCTACGCGAGGCGGTCTGGGTCAAAGACTGGCCCATCGATTTCAACGGCTCGTTTGACCAACCCGTCATTGAGGCGATCGCGGGTCTGGGTTTCATCGATGCGAAGGTTGCAACCAGCCTGGAACTCGACGACCACGACGAAACCGCAGAGCTGGTGATCAAAGTGATTGAGCAAGGAGCACCCGCGACGATCAAGCAGATCAAGCTTGGCGGCCGCACGACGCAAGCTCATGAGGATCTGATTCAATTCACCGATTTGAGATTAGGACAGATCTGCAGTTCGGAGCTGATTCATCGCACATCGGAAACACTTTGGGAGTCCGGTCGATTTCATTCGATTCGAATCTTCTTCAAACCGAAGAAGTGCCATCTCGTGATGAAGCTGCGGAATTAAGTCGGTACGCCGCCGATTGCCGAACCAATTTCGGAGCTCGGGGATTTGTTTCTCGAAGCCGGCCGGAAGCTGGCGGCAAATGACGGTGCGAGTTCACGAGACCTTTTCTGGGAAACGCATCTCGGACCCTTCGACGCATTGATCACCAGCTCCCACACGGGTTTCTTCGCACGCCTTGGAATTCAGGTGGATGGGTTGCAGGGGGATGAGCCAGGACCAACAGTGGAGCTGACATTGCTTCTCGATCAGGATCGGCTGCTGATCGATCTGAGCGGGTCTGACGAGTACATCGAAGCGAGTATCCCTCCGCAGTTGGGCTCATTTGATTTCGCAACGATCTTTGGGGCCTCCGACCGAACAACGGGTTACTGGAAGCTGAATTTTTCCGGTGCCTATTCGGTCCCTCGCGACCCGGGACAGTCCTGGCTCAATCGCGAAGTTTCGTATCGGCCTTGTGACTGGTTGCCGCTTGCGTACCGAGACGGATATGACGTTTCGACCGAAGAGCATCGAGTCAGTGTGAAAACTCAATCGGGCGAATTGCTAATCGATCGTCAAAGCGGACAGATCACAAAGTTGTTCGTCGCCTCTTCCTCGTCTCCCATCGAGTTCATTGCAGGTGAGTTTGACCGTCGAAGTCGAGCCTTCGGAAAATCGGTGAAAGGAAAACGCAATGTTTTTGTTCCGCAAAAACCGGTCACATCGGTTGTTTCTTACCTGTTAAATCCTGGGTTGCGTCAGCTTCTAGAAGCATGGGCGTACGAAGATGCGGAAATGAAACCCATAAATCGTTTCGTGGACCCGATCGAGCGGCTTGTCGACGCTGATTTGCTTTCGATCTTTGAAGGTTTGGGACATGCTGCCATATCCGAGTTATCGAAGAACCGTGACACCGACCGTAGTGATCGATTCTCGATTCCGAGCACGAACGGTGAAATCAATCGAGCGGTATGGTTTGTGTACTGTTACCAGCACCCTTTGGCCAGTCTCTTCGCTGAAGACTCGTGGCCCAAACGAGTTTATCGGCTCAATAGCTTGATCGCGCTCGGACAAACCGACCTGATCAATCAATCGATCAATGCTTTTGCAGCGGATAATGAAAACGGTCCTCTGGCAGTGGGCTCTTTAGCCGTGCTGATGGAAGTGGCCGGCCATCCGGAAGCAGGCCGGGTGGCGGAAGTAGCGGTCTCTAAACTGCAACCGGATGCATTTGATCGGGATCTCCAAGTGATCTTGGATTTGCCAATCGGTTCCACACTGTTTGAGTCGCTGCAGTCGTTTGAACGTACACTCAATCAACTGTCTTCCAACGCGAAGACACGCCGTGACGCGGCAAGAGAGTTCCTGTTGTAAGTTTATCCGTCGGAGTGCAGGCTCCAGAGATCGTCCAGCTCAGTGACTTGTTTCACGACCAGTTTCGCATCGCCCCGAAGGGGCAGGACTTTACATAGCCGAGGGCAAGATTTTGCGAGTCTTGCGAGCAAAAACGCCGCCCTGGGATCGCGACCCCCAAGACATTGGTCTGGGATGATGGCGAACCTATACCCAGGGCTTCATCATCGCTCGCTTGGCTCGCGTTGGTTCGCCCTAGGCTATGCAAACTTTGCCCCGTTGGGGCAACATGGAACTCGCGGTAACTGCAACCAAAGCTGGACGATCTCTCCAGCCGCTTGCAACGCCAATGCTGCTCGTCCCTTTTGAACGCGGAACTTGAATAGTTAGCTGGCTCGCTATGAAACTACGGCACTTGCCACTCGCCTTGTTTGTTTTGATTCAACTGGGATGTGAGAAAAGGGACTCAGGGAACGATTTTCCTCCTCTGGATACTGTCATCACCGCGTCTGGAGATCGGTTGGTCGTGGTTGAAGCTTCGCAAATACTGCCTGGCTTCAACTATAAAAGCCATGGCCACGAATTTGTCATCTGCACGCAAGAATCAAGAGTTGCTTATATCTCATCCCGATCAAAGGGATTTGAGCCGACACCTCGCGTGAAGCTCTTTGAGACAAAGTTCAAGGAGCTCGG
>JBCCOI010000139.1:0-13826 GCA_039025515.1 Planctomycetota bacterium | reverse complement strand
TTGACATCGCCGAATTGGAAACCGGAGTCCTTCCCGAGGCAACTTAGACAGGTAAAACAGGAGCCGTATACGGACCCGTACGTACGGTTCTGTGAGAGGGCTGAGTCAGCGGTCGCACCGCTGGCTCACCCTACTCGATTTTGCGCCGGGGCTACCGCCCACCCTACGTTGCATCTCAAGAATCGTTCCAGATCGGAAACGACTGAATTGACTGTCCACAGACGAACTTCCCAGTCTGGCTACGGCCTGGGGAGTTCTCCTTCCATGACCGCATAAATTTCGTCCATCTGGTTGACGCAGCCCGTATCCCCCAATCCAAAGCTAGGAACGGTGCAATTCTCACTCAGGGCGTCATAGCTGTTTTTGACTCTTATCGCTGCATACTTCGGCTACCTCGCATACCAAGACGCGCAACGAAGAGAAGTGATCAAAGCAGTTCAATAAGCAGGAGGTTCTGTCGTGTACTCGGAGGCGTCAATTTTTGCGCCCTCCAGTTCGCAACGAGTTGAGATGATTTCGATTCCGCAGTCAGCCTTGGGGAAAGTTTCAAATCAGGAGATTTTGCAATTCTCGAGCGTCCAGAGGATCAGATACACTTTTCGAAAAGATGCGGAAGTCGTGTCCCGATTCCCCGTTGTCTGCAGGTAGGACGTTGACGGACCAAGAGCCACGAGATCGAAAGCCACAAGAATCCGAAGAGACCGAATTGCTGCTTGGAGGAGTTTCGGAGGGTGATTGCCGGGCTTTGGAGACGTTGTTGGCTCTTCACGAACCCTATCTGCATCGCGTGATCGCACACCGCCTCGACCCCCGAATGAACGCCCGCGTCGATCCCGCCGACGTTTTGCAAGAGACGCATCTTCAAATCACCTCACGCATTCAGGACTTTCTGACGCGGCGTCCGATGCCGTTTCGACTTTGGCTTCGCAAAACGGCTTGCGAATGTCTTCTCCAAGTACGCCGAAAGCATGTCGAAGCTCAGGCGAGGAGCGTGGATCGCGAGGCACTCTTGGCGTGTCAGTCCTCGATCATTCTGGCCGAACGCCTTTTGGACAACGCGACCAGCCCGAGCGGAAAAATCGTCAAACGAGAGGTGAGCGAACGCGTTCGAGAGGCGGTCGGCGATCTTTCCGACCAGGACAGCGAAATCCTGGTGCTGCGCGCGTACGAAGGTCTGACCAATTCGGAAGCTGCGTGCGTCTTATCCATCGAAGTAGACACCTGTCGAAAACGGTACACACGGGCCCTTCTGCGTTTGAGCCAAGCGTTGAACGACCGTGGACTTTCGGAAGTTCATCTTTAGAAGAATCGAATAGGTCCAAGTTGTGAATAACGCATCTGAACCCGATTCGGGTCATCATCGTGAGATCGATTTGATCGTCGATGAATTCACCGATCGGCTTCACCGCAGGGAGCGAGTGACCATCGAGGACTATTTGGCGGCTTATCCTCAGCACGATGCAACACTGCGCGAGGTACTCAGCCCGCTGGTCGCGCTTTACGATTCCGGCGAGTCATCCGACGGCACAAAATGGAGACCAGTGCCATCTTCGGGTGATCAGCTTGGGGATTACACATTGATTCGGGAGATCGGACGTGGCGGCATGGCGGTCGTCTTCGAGGCAGTTCATTCGCAATTGCGAAGACGTGTTTCGCTAAAGATTCTGGCGGGCCACTTAAGAGATGAAGTCTTCGTGCAACGCTTCGAGCGTGAAGCACGTGCCGCGGCGAATCTGCATCACACGCACATCATCCCCGTCTATGAGATTGGCGAAACCGATGGCATCCATTACATCGCGATGCAATACATCCAAGGACAGAGCTTGGATCGAGCTTTGCGCGCCTGGTGCCGACCGGGAACTTCGAACTCAGGTCCCGGACAAGCCTCCACGGAGAATGCGGTAGAAGCCAACGTCGAAACAACTGCCTCGCAATCCGAATCGGATGGGGGAGTCGTTGCTGCCGGCACCGTACCGGACAACTTCGCGTCATCCCTCAATCCCTCCGACGGCAACTACTTTCGTGCGGTGGCGAGGATCGGAAAGCAAGCCGCTGACGCGCTCGAACACGCGCACCAGCAGGGGATTTTGCACCGAGACATCAAGCCATCCAACCTATTGATCGATGAGAACGACAACGTTTGGGTAGCCGACTTCGGCCTGGCAAAACTGGATGACGACGACCTGACTCAGACCGGTGACGTTCTCGGAACACTTCGCTACATGGCCGCCGAACGGTTTGCCGGTCAATGCGACGCGCGAAGCGATGTGTACGGTCTTGGGATAACGCTTTATGAACTGCTCACGCTGAGACCGGCATTTGACCAAGCCGACCGACTTCAGCTCATGAAACAGGTTTCCGAAGAAGACCCCAAACCGCCGCGCCAGGTTGATTCTTCGATTCCCCTTGAGCTGGACACGATCGTCGGCAAAGCCATCGCGCGTGAGCCGGAGCGACGCTATCAATCGGCGCGAGATTTGGCAGAGGACTTTCGTCGTTTCTTGGACGATGAACCGATCCTGGCGGCCCGGCTAACGGTACGTCACCATCTCCAGCGATGGTGCCGACGCAATCCCGTCCCGGCGACATTGGCAGCACTCTTGATCGTGTCCGTGGTAACCGGCGCCGGACTTTTCGGATGGCAGTTTCGCGAGACGCTGAAGAGCAATGCGAGGCTTCAGGTAATCAATACGAGACTTCTCGCTGCGAATGAGAGAGTTCAACAGGCAAACGACGAGCTGACTCAGGCAAACGAAGCCGAACGTCGTGCCCGCGATGAGGCGAATGAGAACTTCTCAGTCAATGCGGCAGTCACCAATCTGTTCGCGGAGAGTTTCCGCAGTCCCGATCCCGCCGTTGATGGAAGTTCAATCACGGTTGCCAGTCGACTCGACGAAGCCGTCAAAAGGATCAAAAACGACACCAAGATCGACCCGGTGATTCGCGGCGCGCTGCTCAAGTCCATCGGCGTCACCTTCGTGGAGCTGGGACTTCCAAAAGAATCCGTCGAAGTGCTTGAGCTAAGCGATCAACAGTTCGCATTGAAGCTTGACCCGGATTCTAAGTTGCGCGTCGAAGCGCAGTCTCAGTTGGGCTTCGCGTACGTTCGGGCCGGCGATTTTCAAAAAGCGATCGAGCTGCTTGAGCCCGCGGTTGACAGTGCGGTTCGTGCTTTCGGCGAGCATGCGGATGAAACCACCATGACTTGCAACCACTTGGCAACCGCACTCATCGGTGCGGGCCAAATGCAGCCGGCACTCGAGTTGCTACAGCCCATTCACGATTACCATCGGAAGCATGAAACGCAAGTGACGGAGGCGTCGCTGCAGACGGCCAATAATCTAGCGCTGGCACTCGGAGCCGTCAGAAAGCTCGACGAAGCCATCACAATGCTTAACGAAGCCGTGGAAGGAAACACTGAGCTCTTTGGGCCAACGGATCCGCGAACACTTATGACCAAGAGCAACCTTGCGGTCGCTTACCTCAACCGTGGACAACCGGCCAAGGCATCGCCACTCATTGAGGAAACGCTTCGCCACCGGCGTTCGGTTCTCGGCGACGATCACCCCGAAACGTTGATGACGGAGAACAATCTTGCCGGTGTCTTCATGATGTCGGGACAATTCGAGAAGGCGGTCGACGCTTTCTCGGTGCTGCTCCCAAAGATGCAGGCGAAGCTTGGCACGTCGAATCCACGAACGCTCGGCGTTCAATACAACCTGGCAGGTGCCTTCTTGCGGCTCAAGCAACCCGAGAAGGCATTGCCATTGTTCGAATCATCCTGGGATCAAATGAAATCGGCTCTTGGGCCGAATCATCCGACAACCCAAAAGTGTTATACGAACATCGGACTGGCCAATGAGGATTTGGCCCGATTCGACGAGGCGATTCGGATCGCGGAGGAAATGCTGCAAGTTGAACGCAAACGCGAGCCCGCACGACCCACGTCGATTGCCGTCCAGTTGGATGCCATCGGGCGTTCTTGTGTGAAGGATGAACAACATGTCAAAGCAGAGCCTTTGCTGCGAGAGGCCTTGGCACTTTGGGAGCAACACAAGCCGGGGCAATGGCAAGCGGAAGTCACACGCAGCCTCTTGGGCGAATGCCTTTCCGGACAAAAGAAGCTTGTGGAAGCTGAATCTTGTCTCTCACAAAGCCACACGCGATTACAGAGCTTGGAGCAGCAACTGCCCCCACACCAACGAGCCGATGTGCTGGCCTCTTCCGCTCGGCGGTTGGCCGAGCTGAAGGAAATTCGCTCCAACAGCAGCGATTAGGCCGGATTTCGCGGACACCACCAAAATCGAATTTGCTCCGTCCCGTTTTCCTGGATCGATGCAGGTAGGTACTTGGTGCAGTGTCAACTGTTGAACTTGGGATTCGTAATTCCTGAGCCATGGACGCTAGCCACGGATTATTCAACGACGGTTGTTGGTGTGCCGGCTTCGGCCGGTCGATGCGAAGTCGCGGCCGGCTGAAGCCGGTACACCAACGTGCGCAGTTTGCTCCCGATAGCTTGCGACAAAGCTGGGCGTACTTATGAATAACCGCGGCTAGCGCCGTGCGGCTCGGTCGTTGGGCGAGTAACCGCGGCTAGCGCCGTGCGGCTCGGTCCTGAAGTTCAACGTTGACGCTGCCTTAGGCCGCGACCTCGATCCCGTTTGGTGTGATTGACTCTGTCGATCGACGGAAAAGGCGACCCGGCCTGGAATCCAGCCTGGAGCCTCCGATGCCGTTGCAAACTACACGTCGTTCCGTTCAAGAAAAGCGGCGACGAAAGTTGTCGCGACAAAGAAAACGTCGTCGCTTGAAAATGGAAATACTGGAAGAACGCCGTGTACTGGCAGCGATCAGTTGGGACGGGGAAGCGGGAAATCTCAACTGGCATGATCCGCTGAACTGGGATTTGGACCGCGTCCCGGGAAACGGAGACGACGTGACGATCTCGGACGTCTCGGGGAACGGCGAGACGTTGGTGCTGCACAACGCGAGAGACACGCAGATCAACGACCTGAACGTGGAAGTCGGAGTCAAGCTGCATCTTGTGAGCAAGATTTTCTACGTAGAGGGTACCGGCACGATCGACGGGACGTTGCAGCTGGCAAACGATCTTGATGCGACGTCGCGCCCCACCGCGACCATGCGTGGAGCTGGACAGTGGATGATCAATGGCGATTTCGTTTGGAACGCGACCGGCTTTGTCAGCGGAGACGTCGCGGTCAGCGAGACGGGAACAGCGCAGATTACAACCATACCGGGGACTACGACGATCACGCCGCACGTCCACCTCAATAACTTTGCCAGCTTCGACAACTACGGGACCACCACTTTGAGTGGACCGAATCGATTGACGCAATCATTTGCCTCGACGATTAACAACTACGGTGAATTCGTGATCGAGGGCGGTTCGACGATCTCCACAGGTTTCCAAGCAGGCAACGGCTTCTTCTACAACCATGAAGACGCTGTGTTTCGCAAAGTCGGCGCTGGCACGGCGTCGATTTTCCAGAATGCCGAATCGGACGACTTTGACAACCATGGAACGGTGATCATCGAAGACGGGCTGTTGAACGTCCGCAGAAACACGGAAAACACCGGACACTTCGAGATTGCGCCAACCGGAACATTGTTGCTCGGCGATCAGACTCACAACTTCTCACCAGAGTCCTCGATTGTTGGCTCGTCTTCTGGCGACGATCGAGCCAGGGTTTACACCTACGGAAGCATCAGTTCGCAGGGAGCACACTTCCGTGGCGTGATCAATCTTCAGGGGACTTACGATGTTCCCTGGACCGTAGTGGATGCGTTCAGCGAAATCCACGTCAAGCCAGACGCGGACGCTTTCTTCTACGACGTCGACGTGCTCAACACCGTGACCAATCGGATTTACACTCCGCGTGTTCTGTTTGAACAAAATGCGGAAATCGCCGGCGAATTTTCGCTCGCCTTGGGTGATGTTCGAACTCTCAACGATGCCGTGCTGACGTTGAGTGGGAATTCGCTCTTTATGCCGCCGGACGGGATTCAGTCTCAATTGCATCTCGACATGTTTAACATCGGTCACTTAACTTGGGATGCAGTCGGGACAGGATCTATCAGCGGCTCTGGCGATTGGTTCAATGAAGGCACGATCGAAATTGCCAACTTAACTTTGCTTGCTGGGGGACCTGATTTAACCAATCGGGGCAAGATCGACAAACTTCCCGATACTGCTCATACCCAATTGCAACTCAGACGTGGGTTCACGAATGAGGGACTCGTTGAGATTGGAGAGAACTCCTCCATCAGCCTGAACAACACCGACAACCAGCGACCTCGTCAGCTTGACGGTGAACTGCATGCGATCGGGACGATTGGCCTGAGCAATGGTCCCTTCGAACTTTACGGCGGCGAAATCAACGGGACGAATGCGTCGTTCAAGGGCCTGCATCACTTTGGCGGAACTCTCTCGCCGAATCGCGACGGGTATAGCTCAATGTATCTCGGGTGGGACCTGTTTAGCTACGACGATTCGGTCATTCACCTGGATATCGGTGGCACGGAGTCGGGTGTCAACGCGGATCACATCAACCTCTTCACCAGCCTTGACCTGGACGGGACGTTGGAGATCGATCTCGCGGATGGGTACACGCCGGCCGCCAACGACTCCGTTGAGATTGCATCCATCTTCGATGAGAATTCGACAAACGAAGTCACCGGGGCATTCGATACCGTCGTTGGCCGCTTGATCAGTCCGACGCTGGCTTGGGAGGTCACGACGACAACTTCGTCCGTGATTCTCACCGCGGTCGAAATCAGCGAAGCCGAACTGGCCGAAATTCTCCGCGAGGAATTCAACGCGGGAGTTCGCGAGGTTCGTCGCAGCTTGCCCGCGTGGTTGGATCGCGGCGAGCGGACGATTCCGGGTTTCTCACAAGGCCTCGGCAGTCTCTTCGCATCCTCCGTTGATTCCATCGATGAGAACCTTTTGCCAACGATCGACTCTGCGGTCACTTCGATTGAAGACTTAAGGACGCAAGCGATTTCGTCCGGCTACGTGGTCAACTGCGTCCACGGCGACGCCGGATGTGGCGTTCTGTTCGATGTGCAACTCGGCAGTGCGACCGAGAGCGTGTCGGCTTCGCTATCACCGGACGCGGGATTCGGCGGACTGAGTGGATTGCCGGACGATATTTCTCTGATCGGATCTCCGTCCTTTGATGCCACGGTCAGTCTTTCTAACTTTGGGCTCGCGCTTGGCAGTGGCGGGTTGCAGCTTGCCCCCGGTGCGATGGCATTCATTGAAGTCACCGGTGGCGGAAGCCTTTCACAATCCGGATACGACCTTCCCGGCGGTTCGCTTGATCTGGATTACGACGCGGTGCTTTCCATGGAATCGGGTAATCCGATCACGGCAACACTGTCGTTTGACGAGGTGTTGGCAGCGGATGAATATGCCGATCCACCGGACGGTGCGATCGGAGTCGATGCGAGTGGGCGAGGCGTTCTCGATATCACGCACACCATCGGTCAAACCGGCTTGTCGTTTGACGGATCTTGGATCGCCGAACAAACGCGCGACGGTGAGTCGTTCACTCTTGGTGAAGTTTCTGGCGATGTGAGCTATCCAAGTTCAGACGACTGGTTAGCTTCGGGTCTGCGAACACTTGGTGCGGCAGTCGAAGTCATCCTGGGCGCCCAGGCGGCAAGCAACTTTAGCGATCTGTCGCTTCCCTTGATCGCCGACGCCGACCCATCCGACGCCGCGCCCGGATTGGTCGGCATCAACACCGCCGACTACGCCGGGCCCAACCGTTCTTGGATGGACAAGATCTTTTCCGGGATCACCGCTGTGTTTTCCATCTTCGACGAAGGTGATCCGCGAACCGGAGGCGAAGGTCAGTTCGGCACCGAGGGCGACACGCTCACGAAGGCGCATCTGCTGCGTCATCATCGCGACCTCGATGGCGCGGGCGTCCGCGTGGGTGTGATCTCGACCGGCGCCGATGGACGGGAGTACGCGACGCTCAGTGGTGACATTCCGGCAAATATTCCGACGCGGATTGACGAGTCGGACAAACCGTTCGGCGGACGTGGGACAGCGATGCTGGAAGTCATCCACGACCTCGCGCCGGGCGCCGAGTTGGCGTTCGCGGCCGCGACCGACAACGATTCGCTGTTCAGCGCGATTCGCTGGCTGATCGATGTTCAAGAAGTCGACGTGATCGTCTCCGACCTCAACGATTACTCCGAAAGCTTCTTCGACCGCGACGCGTTGACCCGATTGATCGAAGACGAGATCAACGAGCATGACATCGTTTATGTCCAAGCAGCGGGAAACGACGGCCAACGCGCTCATCAAGATCAACTCCTCTTTGACACGCGAACTCTGCCAGGAGAGTCGACGCCGCGAACATTGCATCGCTTTGGAGGCACACCCTCGGTTCCCTCATCGATCTTGCCGGTCACGTTAGAAGCGAACTCGTCGGTGCGTTTTGTCTTGCAGACGGATCAATCGACTCGCGATCCCGATGCTCAAGTCGTGCTCGGCACATTCGACTTACCAGTGGACATCGAGATCAATCGCGTCGGTTTCTCCGTCGAAAACCCTGCCAGCCGCGACCGTGACATTCCACTCACGGTCGACAGCTTTGTGCTCACGAACCGAAGCAGTGATCCGGTGATTGTGAACTTGACCGTTGATCTGATCGAAGGAGCCATTCCGAGCCGGCAGAACACGGAGTTCCGGATCGTCGCACTCGGTGATGCACAGATTCAAACGGTGCGTGGACCAAACCTGTTCGGTGCCGCGTTCGTCGAGAACGCCTTGGTCGTCGGTGCGATGGACGCCGCCGACACCAGCAAAGCCGCCGATTACAGCAGCTACGGTGATCTCTTCGGTCGCAACGTCGATGTCGTTGGCCCGGCGGGCATCGAAACGTCCGGTTTCGGCATGCGTTTCTACGAAGACTTCTTTGGAACCTCCAGCGGCGCCGCTCACATCGCCGCCATAGCCGCGCTCTTGAAAGCCGTCAAACCCGATGCCACGTCCGATGAAATTCGCGGCGCGATCAAGCAGACCGCCAAGCCACTGGGTTTGGGTGTTGATGATCCGCAGTCGGGATTCGGTCTCGTCGATGCGGCAGCGGCTGCGCAGCAACTGGATCCGATCGACCTTCCACCGGGTGAGCCTACGCCCCGTGAAGTTTCCGAAGGTGTCGACTGGCTTGGTGAGCTCACTCAGTTTATCGAAGTCATCACGCCTAGCGAGGCAGAACTGGAAGCATTGTTCTCGGCGACTCAACCCGTCGCGACTGAACTCTTGCGGTTGCGTTTGCGACTCGATGGTGAGAGCGTCGGAAGCTTCGCCGCCGAGTTTCCGTTCTTATTCGATGGCATCGCAGGCTTCGATGATTTTGACCTGTCTGGCTCGGTCGGTGTCGAAGCCGTTCCCGATGTATTGCTGCAGTTCGGCTGGGATGACGCGGGGTGGTACCTCGAAACAGACTCCGCACGTTTGGGGTTAGACCTCAAGGGTAACGGTCAAGCCAAGGGTGTCGCGTTCGATCAATTCGGCGTCGGAGTCGAAGGGACAATCACCGCAAAGCCCTATTTTGAAATCGACGCAATTGATCGCGGTGGCGACGGCCGGATTCGTCAAGACGACATCGATGCGTTGCAAAGTGATCTGTTGGACGGTGATGTAACACTCGTGTTGCCAAAGCTGGATGAAGTCGACGCGGAGGTCACCGGAGATTTGATTCTTGGCTTCCTCGACTATGTTGATGTCGATCCAAAGCTGCCGAACCGTCCCAACGGAGGCGACCCGTTCATCGTTCGTGGGAAAGCGAACCTGACAGCCGATCTCACGGGCTCAGCTCCGATCTTCGCGTTCGAGGAACTGCGTCTTTCGAACCCCGACATTGATGGCGACGGCCGGCTGGACCATACGTTGGGCGCGCTCGCTCGTAATGCGGTCCTTTACGGCGAAGAGCTGCTCAACTCGCTCGACATTCCCGGCTTCGCAAACGATTTACTCGGCGAGCTTGGACTCGGCGACGCACGCCGCGACGAAGCACTCGAGCGACCGCGGGGCATGCTACCCGACGAACCGCTGGATACCGGTGAAGCCATCGCGGCAAGACAAGCGATCAACGCGCGCGTCGCGACCGCGCTTTCGAGTGTCGGCAACGATGGCGGCGCGGTCGATCACGAAACGCTACGATCGCAAATCCTGATCGAATTGGAATCTTGGCTCAGCTCCGGTGAAGGCTCTCCGGCTGAAGGAGAATCAGCAAGCACCAACCGGTCGATCCTCGAACGGCTACGCCTCATTGAACTGGATATTCTATCGCCACAGATCGATGATCCCTCAACCGGAATCGACGAGTTTGAAGTCACGCTCAACGAAGCACTCGGCAGCTATGAACGTTGGATCGCGGCCATCGAATCCGCCGGGCTAACACCAGAAGAGGTGACGACTCCCGAAAAACTGGAGCGACTGCAAACGCGATTGGTCAACGCGCTTCGCTATGCGATCCGGCGGGCACATGTCGGTGCGATTCAGTTGCACCTCGACGGTGCGCCGCTGAATCACCAATACGATGCCCAAGGAAACATCACGCAGCGTGGCGTCTTGGACCGCGCCGTCGAAGCGGTGTTTTGGGCGCAGTCTGCGGAGTTCCTTGGGCTCGACAAAGAGCATCCCGAACTGAGTGTTGCTCGCGCTTACGAAGACCTGGTCGTGCGCGCGAATCTGAACCGAGCGGAGCTGTCGATTCCCGAAGACCGAGAACTTCAAGACAACTACATCGGCCCAGACGAGAGCGTTCAGCTGGCCGTTGAAGTGAGCTGGCAGATCAAGTTGCCACCGCAAGGCGACACGCCTGACATTACCGGCCTTTTTCCATCATCGGGCGAGTCAAACTACGACTTCGGACCCGAAATGACGGATGCCGGCGGTAACTTTGAAATCTTGTCGATCGGCGATGGCAATAACAACCACATCGGTGGTGAAGTCATCAATCGCGAAGATGCGTTCTTTATCCCGCTGCCGTTAACCGGAGCGCTCTCGCCGGTGACGATTCCGCTCGCGGGCGACTTGGCTCCGATTCCCATCACGCGTGGCGTCGCCGATTCCGGCGGTCGCTACCAAGCCAGTGTTTCACTTGGCGAGGGCGACACGGAAGCCAAAGTATCGGTTCAAATCAGCTTGAACCAAATTCCGGTCGCCGACGCGTCCACGAATCGCATCTTGGGTCGCCCGTCGCTTCAGCTGTTCGGCGCGGAGAGCCACCGCGATGACTCGTCGCTTCGCCAGTCGAACTTCTTCGTGACGCCTGGAAGCGACTTCGTCGTCCAAGCTCACTTGCGTCGTGGAAACGGCCCACTCGGCGGAGCGTCGGTCCACTTCTCGACCTCGGGCGAGGGATCGTTCAACGACCGCTCCAACGAATTCTTTCAAACGATTCGAACCTCGGAAGACGGCATCGCCTCCGTCGACTACTTTCCAAGCGGCGCGGCTGAAGGAAGGCGGCAGGTCATTGCGACGTTCTACGAGAACGGACAACTGGTCAAAGAGCTGATCGAGTTCCGAGCCACCGGGCATCCCGAGTTCTCGTCGGCTTTGGTCAATCCGATCGCCGGTTTTACACCCACGGACGCATCCGAAACACTCGCGCTTCGTGATGCGTTGAACCTACTTGCCGAAGTTGACGTCGACCAACTTTCGGAAACGCAGCGGTCGGAGCTTGTGATGCTCGTCGATCAGCGTGCCGCGACGTTGATCACGCAAGCCGATCAAGCTTTCAATGACGCACTGCTTGTCCCCATCGAGATCGGTGAGACGACCGAAGGGATCAAACAAGCCGTCGTCGACTACTTGGAGTGGACGGCACTCGCCACGGCGGCGGGCCGAAGTGATGCCGCGGAGATCGTAAGCATCGGCGAAACACTCGCGGGTGCCATAGCGCCGCTTGCTAACTATTGGCTGATGCAGTTTGACGGAACCCCGGAGACCGGTGGGTTGCGGCCGTTCTACCAGGCGTACGAATGGGGCCGAATCAGCGACTTCCTCCTCGACGTGCTGCGCGCCCATCCGGCTTCGGATTTAAGCGATCTTTTCAGTTCACAGCGGGTCATCGAATTGTCTGGGATCGCGATTGATTCCGTCTCAGCTCCGCAACTGACTCGTGAGGGTGACGTCGGCCGTTTCCAAGTCGGCGCGCACGTGGTGAAGAACTTTCCTGACGGTTCATCACGCGTGGTTGCTTACGGAAACGACGGGCTGGTTGCGCCCGTCGAAGTCAAGGTGGTTCCGGCAGGCTTGGCGGAGTTTGAACTCGACCTCTCAGCATCGCGCCGTCCTGCCGAAACGCTTCGCGACTCTTCGCCGGAGCAGTATCGGCGGCTATCGCGCGAGACATGGCTCGGTTCCCATTTAAAGACATTGCTCGATGGAACACAGGGACTGGAGGCATCCGAAATCACGGCAACGGGAACCGCGACGCCGGCTCCCGGTGAAGATGAACTTCGTTTGAACGTTGCTCTGGGCATTCCCGGCATCATCCTGGAAACACACACGCTGCAATTGCAGCGACCGGCGAAGCTAAGCCTGCAAGCGAAGATCAAGAACGACCTCGATTCCGAGTTTGGAAGTGGGCTGACGATCACTTCGATGCAGCGTGCCGTTCTGCGAGCCGAATTGGCGGTCGAGTCAACTCCCGTTGACGGCGACGTGACCTTCCAGCTCATCGGTCGTGGCAGATTCAATCAAACAACCGTGCGGACCGGCGAGAGCGGTGTCTCGACGGAAGTCGAGTTCATTCCGCCGATCCGGCCAAGCAACTCAACCGATGAAGGCGGCACGTCGCTCATCATCGCTCGCAGCATCATCAATGGCGTTCTCACCACCGACGTCGTCTCTGTCGATTACGAGTTCCGATCGGGAACGAGTGACGACGACGATGAACTTGCGACTCCGGATTACCTGCGAGCCAACGCGGAATTGGAAGCAGCGCTTCGAAACAACCTCGTTCCGAACCCAGACTCCGAACTCTCCGAGTTTGACGGGGCCTCATTCGCTTTGGCCGCAGTTGAAATCTTGCGTGATTGGTTTACCGATGACACAAGCGACACGAGCGGCGAAGGCAGCGTGACCTATTGGCTCTCGCAAGTGCAGTCGTATGACACCTATCCGCAGGACCTTCAATGGCATGCATTGGGCCAAGACCGTGACAGCGATTTCCGCAACGCATTCCGTGCCGCAATCGAGAACTGGATTCGCTGGCACGCGATGGTTGAGACGTTGAACCTTGATCCGAACGCGATCGCCGGTGAACAGCTGACGACGGTCGGTGATCTGATCGAAGGTGCGTTTCGACATGCGATCCAGCGGGTGCACGATCGCTGTGCCGCGCGTGCGACCGAGTACATCGATGCACCGTCAAACACGCCGGAAGATCTGGAGACGAAGGAGCTTCTTCTGGAACGACTGATCGTTGAGGGCGGCTTGGCGATCAGTCACTACAGTGCGTTTGAGCTTCTCACAGTGTTTGCCGAAGTCGATGCTCCGGCTGACTTTCAGTTCACGGACATTCTGGGACAGCTTTGCTACCAGGTTGAGTTCGTTGAGGAAGAGAGTTTCCTGGCAGGCCGCCCCGAGAGTGCTCGCGTTCACGTCCAAGCCGGCATTCGAGTCACCGGTGTCGACGAGTTGATTATCCCGACACGCCGAATGCCTTTGATTGTTGTGATTGACCCAGTCGACAATGCGACACTCGACGGCGTTGGCGTCGGTCGCACCGACGAAAACGGAGTCTACGATCGAGTGCGAGTATCCGCGGGAT
>JBCCOI010000138.1:0-13826 GCA_039025515.1 Planctomycetota bacterium | reverse complement strand
GGATTTGTCGGTGCGGAGACCATCCTTGCGGCGCGACAATCAACCCGAACTTCGAACCTATCGGGAGACTCTGATGGCTAACGTTGTTTCTTCGAACACGCAAAAGCTGATGACACCGAACATGGCTCCGGCGGTTGGACAGCTGTCTCGGATTCGACGTGAGATGGAACACGTTTCGAGTCGATACCGGTCCAAGCAGTTCTGGTTGCTGATGGGCATCTTCGGAGTCGTCGCCATTTGCTTCGCCGCAATGTTTCGAGGCATCGTCGCATCAGGACAGTTGCCCGCCAATTCCCTTTGGACAGTCATTGGCGTCTTGATTTCGCTAACCGTGCTGGCGTCCTTCTTCTTTGCACGACGATTGACAGGCAACGAGGAAGCGACGGCATCAAGGATCGAACGGGCATTCCCGGACTTGGGCCAGCGGTTGCTCACGATGGTTGAACTGCCCGATGCTGCGACGTCGCGTCCGCTCACGCAACACTTGATACGCCAAACACACGATCATTTCCGCAAACAGCGGTGGTCGGACATGGTTTCTAACGGATCGCTATGGACGTCACGATTCTTCGGGATCGCTGCGCTCGGCGTTGCTCTTTCTCTCGGGTATATCGGGCGAGGCAATTCGATCAATTCGCTCATTGGTTCGCAAGGCGTCACTGACGAAGCGGAAGAGACGATTCAGGTCTTGCCCGGAAACGTGATGCTGGAACGCGGCAGCAACTTGGTCATCACGGCAGAGTTTTCGTCGAACGTGCCGGAGCAGGTAGTGCTGGAAACTCAGTCCGATAGCGGTGCCGTCGCGGAGCTGTTGATGGAGCAGCGACTCGTTGACCCGATCGTTGCCGGTTTCCTACCCGCGATCGAAGAATCGTTTTCTTATCGCGTGAAGGCAGGCGATTGGCAAAGCGAAACGTACCGCGTCGATGTATTCGAGTTTCCGGCTCTTGTACGCAGCGACGCCGTGCTCGAGTTCCCCAAGTACACCGGACGAAAAAACAAAACAATCGAAGACACGCGAAAGGTCAGCGTCGTTGAAGGGACGAAGGTCGAATGGAAACTGCGGCTCAATAAACCCGTCACGCAGTGCATGTTGAAGCCGACCGCAAAAGAGGACGACGGTTCCGAGAAAGCATCGATCGCCTGTGAGCTGGAGTCATTGGATCCGCCGGTCTATCGGGCGACGTTTGAAACCAACGAATCGCTGGAGATGAAACTCTTTCTCGTCGATGAGGCTGAGCGACAAAACAAGTTTCCGCCCAAACTTTCGATACGCGTTCTTCCGAACAAGCCGCCCAAGATTCGTGTTAAAGACGCTCGCGATAAAACGGTCTCCGCCCTCCAGGAAGTTCCCTTTCAATCAACCATCCAAGACGATTTCGGAATCGTTCGTGCCGGGTGGGAGTTCACGCACCAGGGTGAATCCTTCGAAAAGGTGCTCACTTCCGAGAGTTCGGCGAAATCAGCAATAAAGAAACTCGATCTCTCCACGCAGCTCGACTTCGAGTCCATCGAAGCCAAACCCGATGACCTGGTGACTTACTCGTTTTGGGTCGAAGACATCGGAGCCGACGGCGACGTGCGGCGAACGTCCAGCGATCTTTACTTCGTTGATGTGCGTCCTTTCGATGAGATCTTTCGCCGTGGCAGCGCGGCGGAGAGCCAACAGCAACAGTCGCAACAGCAGCAACAGGGTTCCATGCAACAGATGGAACAAACGTTGGACAATCAAAAGAAGATTGTGATCGCGCTGTGGAACTTGATCCGCGCTTCGACCGAGGCTCGGGAGGACGACCTGAAGGCGATCGCCGACTCTCAAGCCGAGGTCGCCCAACAGTTCCAGCAGGCTGCATCTGAACTGCAAGACGAAAATTCGGCCGCGATCGCTGAAGAAGTGCTAGAGCAGATGGCAACTTCGGAAGCCAAAACGCTCGCACGAGAATCGAAGGAAGCTCGAGTCGCCTCCGAGGCCGCGATTGCGGGACTTCTGAAACTGCGTGCTCGTGAGTTCGAGATCACTCGCCAGCAACGCCAGCAACAACAGGGCGGTCAGGGCGGCAACTCGCGTCAGCGTCAACTGAACGAGCTGGAACTGGATGACGAAGAAGATCGCTACGAGTTGCAACGCGAGGCTTCAGCGCAAGACGCCGACTCTCCGCAGGCTGCAGAGGATCGGCAAGTCTTAAGCCGCCTGCGCGAACTCGCAAAGCGTGTCGAGGATCTCACCGAAGAACTCGCCGAACTTCAAACCGCCCTGGAAAAAGCGAAAACAGAAGAGGAGAAAGAAGAAGTTCGGCGTCGACTTGAGCGTTTGCGGGAGCAGCAGCAAGAGTTGCTTCGCTCGGCGGATGACCTTGAATCACGAATGCGGTCCGAAGAAAACAGCGAGCGGATGAGCGAACAGGCGGACCAACTGCAACAGTCGCGTGAACAGATTCGCGAAGCCGCCGAAGCGACGGAGAATGACAATCCCTCTGCCGCCTTGGCCGCGGGACGCAGGGCAGAAGAACGCCTGAACGAACTGGAAGATGAGTTCCAAAATCGAGCCGCCGGCGCGTTTAACGAAACACTGCAGGAGATGCAGCGAAAGGCCCGCGAACTGGACGAGACGCAGGATCGGTTACGAGAAGCGATGGCGCAAGAAACGGAAGTCAATTCGCCCGGGCTGAGGGGCGAAGAGTCTTCCGGCGCGTCGTCAGAAGCTTTTGAGGAACAAGCCGAGCGACTCGGCGAATTGCTCGAACAGGTGAAACAGACGATCGAAGACGCAGAAGAGTCTGAGCCTTTGATGGCCGAACGCTTGTACGAGGGCTTTCGTGATGCTGCCGAAGCACAGGCCGATCGCGAATTAAGAACGGCTGCGGAACTTGTTCGACGCGGATTCTTGCCGCAGGCTGAACCTTTCGAACGTCGCGCCGGCGAAGCAATCGAAGAGCTTCGTGAAGAGATCGATTCTGCCGCCGAAGCCGTTCTCGGTGATTCAACCGAAGGGCTTCGACGCGCCGCCGATCAACTGTCACGTCTGAGCGACGCGGTTGATGGCGAAGTGCAACAAGGAAGGGGCGGACAAACCGATGATTCAGAGGCGGCAGATGGTGCTGAAGCCGGCCGAAATCGCAATGACCAGTCCGATCAATCACGACGTGGTTCAGACGACGATTCCTCGGAACAAGGATCGCGCTCCGGTGGTTCCGGAAAAGAACGTTCCGAGCAGCAGGATTCTCAAGCAGGCGATCAGCGCGCGTCTGAGAATCAACGCCGGTCCTCGGAATCACAAGATTCAGAGCAACGGAGAGACTCCGAACAAGACGGCGAATCGCAGCAAGGTGGCAACGCCGGAGGAAACGCTCGCAACGGAGAACAGCGGCAGGACGGGCAGCGCGGTGGCGGACAGTCATCGTCACAAGACGAGAATCAGGAATCGAATGGTCAGAATCCGTCCAACCAAAATGCACCGGGCCAAAACTCACCGGGCCAAAATCAATCCGGTCAAGATTCACCCGGCCAGAATCCGACTGGCGAAAACACAAACGGGCAACGGACGCGTCCGGGCTTGCGTCCCGGCGACGACGCGGGCAACGAATCACGACGCCCGCAAGCGCAGTATTCCGGCGGTCAGGGTTCTCGATTTGCGGCAGATTCTCCCGAGCAGCAAAGCGGTCCGATTACCGGCGATTTTCGTGAGTGGTCTGACCGGATGCGTGACGTCGAGGAGATGGTCGGCGATCCCGAGCTTCGCAATCGTGCGGTGACGATACGTGATCGTGTTCGACAGTTGCGGGTCGAACAGAAGCGTCACGGGGGCACACCCAAATGGGAATTGGTCGAAGATTTGGTTGCTCGTCCGCTGCGAGAACTTCAGCGGGACGTCCGCGCCGAGTTGCTTCGGCGAACCGCGTCCAAGAATGAGTTGGTGCCGATCGACCGCGAAGCCGTACCGGATGAATTTACCGGTGCGGTACAGCGCTACTACGAGAACCTGAGTCGACTGCGTGTGGGTGAAGGTGAAGACTCATCAAACGCGGCAGGAAAGTAAGCGTCGTGATAGATGCGCAAACGCTAGTCGCAGATCTGGTCATCGGATCGCCGTCGTGGACCATCCCCGCAATCGGGATCGGGACGCTGCTGACGTTTTTGGTTCTTTGGAACGATGTACGCAGCAGAAATGGGGCTCCAAGAACGTCCGCGTCGATCATTGCGGTTCTGCTCAAGCTAATGGGCATTGCGCTGTTGGCGGTTTGTTTGATCCAGCCGATGAGGCGGGATGAGCGGCCTCGACCACGAGCCAATTTGTTGCCGATCTTGGTGGATACCAGCGGCAGCATGGGACTTCGGCTCGGCCAAGAATCCGAGTCATGGCGGAGCCGAATCGATCAAACACTACGGGCCGATTCGCCGGCCATGGCAGCCATGTCGGAGACATTTGAAACACGGCTTTATGGATTCGATCGAAGACTCTCCAGCGCCGCCAACGTTGCTGACCTTCCGCGAGATGCAAACGCTTCACGCCTCGCCGAGAATCTGATGGAACTGGAGCGGAGGTTGGGCGAACGCCCCGTTGCGGGTGTTCTTCTGCTCACCGATGGCAATGATTCGGGGGCGATTTCTTTTGACGACGCAGCTGGACTTTCTGTCCCTGTCTTCCCCGTCATCCCGACGCAAACATCGGGATGGAACGATTTGAAGATCGACTCGGTGACGGTACGGCAAACGAATTTTGAAATCGCGCCAGTTACGATTTCGGCCTCGTTCTCCGTCACCGGCAACATGTCAGGCGAAGCGACTGCCCGACTGGTTGCGATCAGCCGGGACGATGTGGTCGAACAGAAGAAAGTGACATTGCGAACGGGACAGGGTGAATACAACGTCAAATTCGAATTGCGTCCGAAAGAGGCCGGGTTGACGTTTTATCGGCTCGATGTCTTTCGCGAGAGTGACCGTGCGGCCTTTGATTCAATCGAAGAACTCAACGAGCAAGCGTCGACCGAAACGACTTTGATAAACAACACGCGTTTGATTGAAGTCGATCGTCGAGCGGGGCCGTATCGAGTTCTCTATTTTGCCGGTCGCCCAAACTGGGAATACAAGTTCCTTCGGCGTGCGGTTGCCGAAGATGCCGAAGTGGAATTGACGGCACTGCTGCGTATGGCAAACAAGGAGCCGAAGTTTAGCTTTCGCGATAAGGCGGTTACTGGCACCAACCCACTGTTTCAAGGCCTGGGAAACGACGCGGAAGAAACAGCGGAGCAATACGATGAACCGGTGATGATCCGGTTGGGGGTTCGTCGTGCGGAAGAACTCGCGTCCGGATTCCCGACGTCGGCTGATGAACTTTTTGAATACGACGCTTTGATTTTGGATGATGTCGAGCCCGCATTCTTCACCCAGGATCAACTCAACCTCATTCGTCGATTCGTTTCCGTCAGAGGCGGGGGCTTTTTGATGCTCGGCGGGCAGGAAATGTATCGCGGTCGCGATTTCAGCGAGTCCCCCTTGGGCGAGCTCTCCCCTGTGTATCTTCCAAGGGCATTCGACGAACTGAGCGGACCCTACCGGATCTCGCTAACGCGTGAAGGAATGCTGCAGCCATGGATGAGATTGCGAAAAACGGCCGACGAAGAGCAAAGGCGTGAACGTGAAATGCTGTCGTTCACTTCCGCGAACAATTTTGGGGGGTTGAAGCCGGGTGCGTATCCGCTCGCGACATTGCAAGCCAGCGACGGCGAAGAGCATGTCGCGATCGCGATGCAGCGTTACGGTGCGGGAAAAGTCGGCTCGCTCGCCATCGCGGATCTTTGGCGTTGGAGCACGCGAGCGGTCGGCTGGGGAACGAATGAAAATGATGATCCGGCGCAGTTTTGGAGACAGTTGACACGTTGGTTGGTCAGCGATGTTCCTCGCCGGGCCGAACTCACCCTGGAGGTCGAAGACGGCAAAGTTGATCTTCGCGTCCTTGCACGCGATCGATCCTATTCGCCCATTGACAATGCGGACGTCCAGTTCAAGGTGGAGCGCCCAAATGGTGAGTCGTTGACGCTCAATGCGAAGCCGTCCGACGAAGAAGCCGGTGTCTACTTCGCGACGTTCTTCGACTCCGCGCCCGGTCCTTACACGGTAACGGCAGAGGTTGCCGCAATGGACGGTGAGATGATTGGCACTCCGGAGTCAGGCTGGACCAATCAGATCGCCGGGCGGGAATACGATAAACTTGGTGTGAATCGTGACCGACTCCTTGCGATCGCGAAACAAACCGGTGGCAGCACGATTCCGGAACGGAGCCTCGCTTCCATCGTTGATCGAATGGACCCGAGTCGTGTCCCGGTTACGGAGGTTTGGTCGTATCCGTTGTGGCACCGCGGATGGGTGATCGCACTCGCATTGGCTTGCTTCGCCGGTGAGTGGGGACTGAGACGTTGGAAGGGGATGGCATGAACTTGGTATCAGCCTTACTGAGCGGAATCGCCGCGTTGTTCCTCGCCACGGCGGCTGTTGCTCAAAGCGATACATCAAAGGACGCTTCGAAGGCGATCGATGGTATCGTGATTGTCGGTGCGGGCGGGACGGAAGAGTTCGGCGTGCAGTTCGATGACTGGGCGGACCGGTGGATGGGCACCGCGACGGATGCCAAACTCGCTTTCACACGCATCGGTTCCGCAGACTCGGGCTCGGGCTCGGGCTCGGAGACTAAACACCGTGAGGTATTGCAGGAGCTGTTGAAGTCTCAGCAAGGCTTGGAGACGCCGCGACCTTTTTGGTTGGTTTTGATCGGTCACGGAACATGGGATGGAAACGTTGCCAACTTCAACTTGGCCGGAAAGGACATCAGTGCCAAAACGTTGGCCATGTGGCTGCGCTGGATCGAAAGACCTCTTTGCATCATCAACTGCAGTTCATCGAGCGGCCCATTCATCGATCGGCTTTCGGGCCCAAACCGAGTTGTCGTGACGGCGACAAAGAGCGGTAACGAACAGAATTTCGCCAGGTTCGGTGGTGCGATTGCGACCGCAATTCGCGCCGCCGACGGAGACCTGGATCATGACGACGCGATTAGTGTCCGTGAGGCATTCATCAAGGCCACCGATGAAATCGAGCGACAGTACAAAACCGAGTCGCGAATATTGACCGAACACGCTTTGTTGGATGACAACGGCGATAAGCGTGGCAGCGATGCGAGTCTTGTACGCTTGCGATCTTCGCCGCTCGAACCCGGTACCGTTGACGGCTCGCTGGCCGCGCGGGTTTCGATTCCGATTGGAGACAATGGGCTGCGACTGAATGACGAGGCGTTGGCCGAGCGTGATCGACTGGAAGCCGAGTTGCGCGGATTGAAGCAACAGGAACTCGAAACCGACGAGTTGCGAAAACGTTCGCTTCCGATTCTAAAAAAGCTGGCAACGCTCTATCGAAAGGCAGCGAATCCCGATTCGCCGGAATCCGACGACTCGTAGAGGTCGCCTTTTGAAGTTTCGCTTGCGTCATAACCCAACCCGTCAGCGAGACAAAATCGAGATTGACTCGCACCTCGCAGACGCGTCGGGTTGTGAAAAACCAATGCCTGAAGCAAAAACGCAACTTCAAAACAGTCGCATCGACTGATGGCGATCGATACGACCGTTCTGACCGTTGCAAAACGCGACGATCGCGCAGAATCATCGGCTGTCGTCGCGGCCTTGTTCCGCCGCACGCTGGGTAGGGGCGACGTACGCTTCAAATGAAGCGTCTTAATATGCCCTTTCACTTTCGCACGGCGAGCGATGAGTCAGCGATCCAATCGACCATCTTCTTTCCGGCGGGCCCGCGAAAATGCGAAGGCGGGCGAAGCTACCATCGGTGCGGGCTCAAGTCGTCCCACACCAAATCGTCTCGCAGATCCAACTCCCGTCGATAGCGGAATCGTTCCGTATCACGAACAGGGTGCCCCGACAACAAGATCACTTCCGGACCGATACAAACGGACTGGAGAACTCGGACGGGGTGGATGGGGAATCGTCGACCGAGTCGTTGATGAAAAACTGCAACGTGAAGTCGCCCTTAAACGCATCGTCGATGTGGTGGACAACGAAGATTTGCATGATCAGTTCGTTCACGAAGCACGAGTCACGGGCCAGCTGCAGCATCCCGGCGTCGTCCCCGTTCACGAGCTAAGTGACAGAAACGGCGAAGCATTCTACGTGATGAAGTTGCTCGACGGCGAGACGCTCCGGGCTTTGATTCGTCGAACGCATGAGTCCCGTCGAGCTGAGAACGGACACCAGAGAATCGATGAATGGATTCATCCATTGCTGTCCCGATTCGTCGATGTTTGTCACACGATTGCGTACGCGCATCATCAAAATTTGATCCATCGCGATCTAAAACCTGCCAACATCATGGTGGGTGATTTTGGGGAAACGATCGTATTGGATTGGGGGCTGGCGAAGTCAATCGAACCGCAACAAGCCGAGGAAGAGCTACAACAGACGCTTCGTTATGGAAGTGATGCGGGCCCAAGCTCAAAGGGCACGACGACTTCATCGAGTCAATCACATCGCCGCAGTGAATCCGAAGGCACGGTCATTGGAACACCAGCCTACATGTCGCCCGAGCAGGCCAGGGGCGAAGTCACAGCTCTTGATGCACGATCCGACACTTTTTCTCTTGGAGTGATCCTCTATGAGATCGTCGCCGGCAAACACCCGCATTCGGGGCTGCGCACAAAGGATGTGATCCATCGTGCCGCCACGCCGATCTACGAACCGATTCGGAACATCAACCCCGCTGTGCCAGCGCCATTGGCTGCGATCATCGAGACGGCCATGGCGACCCGGCCCGAGGACCGGTACGCATCCGCGGAATGGCTAGCACAGGATGTTCAATGTTGGATGCAGGGGCAAACTGTATCGGTTCACCCTGATGGCATGTTCGACGTGATCACGCGTTGGTGCCGCCGGAATCGAACGCTAGCGGGTGTCGTCGCTGCGAGCTTTTCGTTGCTGCTTGTTCTTTCAATTGTGTTCGCACTCGTGCTGCAGCAAGCGTATCGCTCGGAGATGCAGGCACGGGCAGAAGCGGACATCAGACGCGAGCAAGCGGAAAACGCGAGAAACGCAGCGATCGAACAAATGATTCAAGCGAGACAGGCAGCCGATCAATGGCTGGTCGAGCTGAGCGGAGCGTTGCAGCATCATCCAGGGCTCGATGATCTTCGAAATTCACTACTGGCTGAAGCAGTGGAGCACTACACCGAACTAGGCAAACAAGCCGTCGTCGGTGGTGAGTTGTCACTCAATGAGATTTCGCGAAGTGAAAAACTGGAAACGGTGCGATGCTTGATTCGCTTGGGAGACGCTCAGAGACTGTCGGGTGACATTGCGAAATCGGCGGAGTCGTACGGCCGCGCGCAGACGACGCTTCAAGAAATCAGCACGCCTAATGAAGCCTCACAGACGGAAGTGCGCGAAGTTTCGCTCCATGGAAAGTTCGTTCCGGATGTCGGGCAGCTTCAGATCGAGTCCGCGAATGTGTTGATCGGCAGGTTGCTGGCGGGTGAGTCAATCGAGTTGTCCGAACTCGCTCGAGCGAAGCGAGGACTCTCAAAGTACCTTCCCTATGATGCAAGTGAGAATGGCGAAAAGAGCTCTTTGCAAAGTCAAGCCGCTTCCGCACTTTCGCGATTGCATCTTGCAGCCAATCAAAACACGCCAGATGGAGGGCTTTCGGCAGAGTCTAAGCGAGCGTGGCTGGAAGAGGCAGTCCGATGGGCACGCTGGCTTACGCGAGTTCGAAACCGCCACGCAGATCGGCAACTCCTAGCAACCGCATGTGAGCGACTTGCAACGCTGGTGGAATCGCATTACTCCGTTGATGAAGCGATTGTTGCGTGGACTGATTACATCAACCTTCTGAGCGAAATGAAGTCGGAAATCGGACGAATCCAACGGCTGCATCGACGCGCCTCCGCGCGACTGAGGCGGGCAGGTTTACTTGCCGACCGCGGACGATCGCATGAGTCGATTGCGGATTACGAGTTCGCAATTTCGGATTTAAATGCCGCATGGCAGCAGAGTGATCCCGACGACTTCTATCGCGAGAACCTAGCGGCAGCAGAGTTTGATTTGGGGCTCCTGTTGCAAGCAGACCCGATGCGGTCGCAGGACGGACGCGAGTATCTCGAGCGTTCGGTGGAAACGTATTCGGAGTTGCTTCAGCAGTCACCCTCCATCGAGACACTGCGACGAACGACACAGGCTCACCTGGCTTTGGCGTCCTTGGATGGCAATCGACTGCAGAGCATGCGTCACTACGAAAAAGCAGCCGTTGGCTTCGAGTTGCTTGCCGACCATGACGCCCTTACCGAAATCGAAAAACGACAAAGGCTTGAATGCCTCTTGACCTGGGGTGAGCTGAGCCTGCAGGAAAAGGCAGACGCAAGAGCGATTGCGAGCGAGATTGCTGCGTTAGCCAACGAAGCCGGCTTTGATCCCTCGGATCGACTCGGAGATCGGATCGAAGAGTTCCTGTCCAAACTGGATCCCGAACAACAGATGCAATCCTCATCATCGAATCAAAGTCCCTAGGCAGAAACGCCCGTCTCGGAACCGGTCGATTTGATGCGATTTGCCAACCACTGCGCTATGACCGTTCCACCCTTGTCCAGTGGAATTGATTGACAGAGCCGCTAGAAGTCTATCAACAGAACCAATGACACCCGACGCGTCTGAATCGGCATTTGTACCGTTCTCCTACGGTTTTGATAGTGACGCAACTATCCAAAAAACGAACAGGGATTCACTTGGGAAAAACCCATCGGGAGAGTCTTGTTTGGTGCAGATCTATCCGCCGGACGTGGTGGATGGAATGGTCCTGCTCGAGTGCGAACATCTCTTGATCGGAAGAGACGATCGGGCAGACATCATTCTTTCAGATTCCGGTGTGTCTCGTCAGCATGCCGAACTGATTGTCGAATCCGGTAGCTATGCGATCCGAGATTTGGGAAGCACGAACGGAACTTTGGTCAACGGCACGGCGGTCCGACAGAGGCTGCTTGACTCGGGAGACACGATTCGCATCGGCAGCTTTATCTTTCGATTCTTGTCGGCAAATAGCGTCGAAACGCAATACCACGAGACCGTCTACAACGCACTCGTTCGGGACGCCCTCACGGGGACCATGAACAAGCGGTATTTGATGGAAACGATGCAAAGAGAGTTTGCACGAGCACTCCGGCAACGCGTAACGCTCTCGGTGGCTCTTCTCGACATCGATCGCTTCAAGAGTGTCAATGACACGCACGGCCATTTGATTGGCGACGAAGTGCTGAAAGAGTTTGGCCGACGCATGATGAACGTCTGTCGTGCCGATGACTTGCTTGCCCGCTATGGCGGTGAAGAGTTCTGTTTATTGATGGCGGATACTGACTTGGACGGGGCGAAAGAGATCATGGAACGATGCCGATTAGCCATTGCCGACAAACCATTTGAAACGGGCATCGGATCTCTGAACATCACGGCTAGCTTCGGTGTGGCGGCATTGGTTCCGGCGGAACCGGCAGGGGCCGAATCTCCTTCGCCGACGAACACGATGGAACCCTCCGAGCTGCTCGAAATCGCCGACAAAAGGCTTTACGAAGCGAAGCAGTCGGGCCGCAATAAAGTTTGCGGGTGAGGCAGTTTTTTGCAACTGGGGAATCGTTTCGGCAAGTAGGGCCTGTGCTTTTCCGTCAAAGTGAACGATCTGTGAGTTTTCAGCAAGACATTCACGTTGCAAGTCGATAGCTGATTCATTGAATCCCTCTAGGGATGCGTCTGGTTCGTGTTTCCCACACCTGGAAAAGGATTTCCATGCGGGATCGAGCGATTGCCATCATCGCGCTCTGCCTCTCGTTTGCCTCCTCTGCCGCCCTATTCGGTCAAGGGATCGACGCGTCTATTGGAAGTGCGGGGACTCCGACAGCCGAGGAGACGCCGGAATCATCGGAGATGCGAAACGGTCTGCTCCGCGAAGACGATCGCTTGTCGCGCCTTTTCGGCGATGTCGACCAGCTGGATGTTCTTCCAAAGATTCGTCGCCCGAAGGCGGCTTCGCCGGCCGCCAATGCCGTTTTCAGTAAAGAAGCAACGGGCCGCCAGACTTCTGACGTCGGGAGCTTGCTGAATCAGACAAAGGGCGCACAGGGCGTTTCCGTTCAGCATCGAACACCAATAATCAGTGACACTCGAGTCCGCGGACAGCGCGTCGGACAAGTTCTCGCATCGGGATCCTATTGGGCACCCGCCCGAATGGACCTCGACACGATGATGAGCAAGATCGATTCTCGTCTCATCGATGATGTCATTCTCATCAAGGGTCCTTACGCGGCCAGCTACGGACCTGGATTCCGATTTGTCGATATCGAATTCATCCATTCACCTCGCTACGAGAAGCGTGAGACGCACGGGTCAACGAGCGCTTCCTATGTCACCAATGGCCAGCACTGGTATGGTCGTCAATCGCTTTGGGGAGGCGACGAAGACTCTGGCTTTTTCATCAGCTACGGTCACCGAACCGCGAATGACTACGAAACGGGGCAGAGCGACTTCTTCATGCCCAGCAGCTTTAAGTCGCGGGACCTATTCGTTGCGATGGGATGGGATCTATCCGAGCACGAGTCGTTGGAATTCAACCTTCTGCGTCTCGACCAAACCGACGTCGAATTCCCTGGATTGGTCTATGACATCAATTTCCTTGTGACCGATGGATACGAAGCGACCTACACAAACACGGAAGCGTGGTGGTCCGATCAATTCAGGATGGAGGTTTGGTACAACCGAACGCGATTCGAAGGTGATACCAGTCGCCCGGGGAAGTCTCGTCAGATTCCAGATTTAAAGCTTAAGCTGGAATCTCCTTCGGGAACGGAGGGAACCGCGTTCACTGACGTGGACGCCCTTTCGGCCGGGTATCGGATGGAGAGCCAGTTCGACCTCGGCAACGGTCACGTCACATTCGGCTCCGATCTCATCCTGGTCAACCAAGAATTGAATGATGTCGAAACGCTTGCTCCACGTTTCGACAATAACTTTCCGATCCCTCGCAGCCATTCGATCGACCTTGGCTTTTTTGTCGAAGACGTCGAGCAAATCAATGATCGTCTCTCGATGACGGCGGGAGCAAGAATTGACGGCGTCGTCACCGATGCGGCTGAGTACATCAAGGGCGTGCCCACGGCATTCTCTAGGATCAAACAGACCAACCTGGATCAGTCGTTTCTCCTCGGCACGGCCTACCTCACCGGTCGGTACCAGATCAATGACGCCCTGGGGATCAATGCCGGCATGGGATTCGGATCGCGTGCTCCGACTCTGACCGAGTTGTATGCCGATGCCGCATTCATCGGATCACTGCAACGCGGAGTTACATTCCTCCTTGGCGATCCCAAGCTGAAACAAGAAAAGCTCTACCAGCTCGACTTGGCCATGCGCTATTCGACGCCGCAGCAAAGCATGGGAGTTCAAGGTTACTATTCGTGGGTCGAGGACTACATCACCTTCGATTTGCTAGATCCACCGGGTGACATCGATGGCTTCCAGCAGGGCGCGCTTTTCGTCAATACGGACTTGGCAGAGCTTTTCGGACTCGAGTTCTACTGCCAACGCCGCATCAATTCGATGACGTCAATCTTTGCAACTAGCAGCTACATTCAAGGAAACGACCTGACCAGAACCAATGCCGCCCGACTCTCAGTCTTTGATTTGCGAAGCAATGTTGCTGGGATCGAAGAAGAACCACTTCCGGGGATCCCGCCGCTGGATAGTCGTATCGGAATCGTGTTCGAGGACCCCACTTTGCGACCGAGTTGGGGGATTGAG
>JBCCOI010000137.1:0-13907 GCA_039025515.1 Planctomycetota bacterium | reverse complement strand
CGGCATCACAAAGATCATTACGGTGTTGGTAAGCACCAATCCTAAGACCGATGCCGCAAAAGCGATCAGGCCGCGTTTTCGAATGCCGGTTGGAATTTCGTTCATGTCGCCTAAAACTGAAAATACAAAAACGAAGTGGGTCCAAACGAGCCCAATACCGCGATCAACATCAGCATCACGAAAAAGATGCCCCCTTGAATCCACGCGGATTGCTTCAAGACCACCAGCATATCCTGTCGACGTGCCATCCAAATTTCCAACAGGAACAAGGGCCCGATATACATGCACCACTTTGCGGTATTTCGAATGGCGGCCGGCGCGTCAAAGGAAACATCCGAAATGGGCGACAGCATCGTTGCACAGGTTGCCAAATCGGGCGAACGGAATAACGCCCAACTGACCAGCGTCCATCCAAACAAAACCAGCACACGCAGCTTTCGTGGTCCGCGATCGAACCCAACAAAATGATCGCCGATCAAAAAGGTGCCGTGGAAAATCCCCCAGAGCACAAAGGTCCAGGCAGCTCCGTGCCAAAGGCCGCCGAGCATCATGGTGAGCATTAAGTTTCGGGCGGTGTTGACGGGGCCCCCGCGATTTCCACCCAGCGGAATGTACACATAATCACGTAGCCAACGGGACAATGTGATGTGCCAGCGTTGCCAAAACTCTCGCGGTGAAGCGGCGAAGTACGGCAAGCAAAAATTCGGGCTCAAACGAAAACCCATCCCCATCGCCAAACCACGTGCGATGTCGCTGTACCCGGAAAAATCAGCGTAGATTTGAAACGCGAAACCCAGCAGTGCAAGCCATCGTTGGATGCTGTCGAAAGCGTTGGGTTCGGCAAAGATCGGATCGACCGTGGCGGCCAAGTTGTCCGCCACATAAATTTTTTTGAAGTACCCCAGCAGCACCCACCACAACGCGATCAACCATTCGTCGTGACTGGGCCGATGATGGGTCGCAAGCTGCGGTAGCAGGTCGGACGCGCGTTCGATGGGTCCAGCCACGAGTTGCGGAAAGAACGCGACATAGACGCCAAAGCGAACGGGGTCGCGACATGCCGCCAGGCTGCCGCGGTAAACATCAATGGTGTAGCTGAGCGTTTGAAAGGTATAGAACGATATGCCGACCGGAAGGATCAGCTTCAGCGTCAGCGGATGGGCGGGTAGGCCGACGGCTGCGAGCAGCACTGAAAACGATTCGTAAAAGAAACCGAAATACTTGAACGTGCCCAGCACACCCAAATTGGTCAGAATCGAGATACCGAGCGCCAGCTTGCGTCGCCGCTGCCGGCGTTTGGAATTTTGTGCCTGGTCATCACGGCCCAAATAGCAACCCACGCCGTAATCCACGAGCGTCGACAATACCAACAGGCTCAAAAAACGAGCATCCCACCATCCGTAAAACAGATGACTCGCAAGCAACAGCAGCAGGTTCCGAATTTTGACACGCGACGCCACCAGCGTGTACATCGCCGCGAAAGCGACGATGAAGAAGACGAAGTCGAGCGAGTGGAACAGCATGGGGGCGAAGTGTAATCCAAACCGCTCGATCGGAAACAAGCACGCCGCAAGCATTGCAGTACACTGCCCTGCCCTGCTCTGCTCTGCCCTATCCTGGCAACTACTGATGCCGAGTTCCAAGACCATTTGGTGCCACAACCTTGTGTCGAATATCCATCCTGGCTCCCCTCGCCCCTGAGAAACGAAGGGAAGAGAGGTCGCGGGTAAGGGGCCGCCCACGGAACCAAAACCACAGCCCAATCGTCTCCATGTCACACTCGAAACCCAGCCATTCCCAGCGAAAGAACTTGGCGGATTCGATGCTGCCGCGTCGCCAATGTTTGGCCGGCTTGACCGCTGGTGCAATCACCGGCGCAAGCTCGCTTGACGGCATCGCCGATGACGGCGGCAAATCCCCGCCATTGATCACGGCAAGCTCCAAGTCCGGCGTCGCGGCGACGGTTCACCCACTTGCATCGGAGGCAGCCGTCGCCTCACTCCGGGCCGGCGGCAACGCCGTCGATGCGGCTGCCGCGGCGTCGTTTATGTTGTCCGTCGTCGACGGCCACAATTCGGGTTTGGGCGGTGGATGCTTCATCATGCTACGCACGGCCGATGGAAAATGTCTTGCCTTGGATGGCCGCGAAACCGCGCCCCGACTGGCCACTCCCGATCGCTTCACTTCCGGTGGCAAGCCTGATCCCATGTCCACAAGGGTCGGTCCAAAGGCCGTGGGCACTCCCGGACAAGTCGCGGCACTCGAATCTCTAGTGCAATCGCATGGTCGCCATTCACTCGCTCAAGCAATCCAGCCGGCACTTGTGATTGCGGAAAGCGGCTTTGTTGTCGACGGCTTTGCGGCCAAACGAATCGCATCGGTTGCTGGTCTCCTGAAAAATTTTGCCGGTTCCAAAGCGATTTACTTCAAGGGAAACCGACCGCTACGCGTGGGCGATCGCTTGCGGCAACCCGATCTGGCCAGCACGCTGGGGCATCTGGCAGACACGGGTTCTTCGTGGTTTTACGATGGCCCGTTTGCCGAAAAAGTCGATGCCTGGATGCGTTCGCACAACGGCTTGTTGCGACGCGAGGATTTTGCCGATTACAAGGTTTTGCCGCGAATCCCGATCCGCGTCGATTATCGAGACCACAAGGTGCACTTGTTCCCGCCGCCCAGTTCCGGGGGCATTCACATCGCCCAGGCACTGGCGATTCTTCAGCGCTTCGATGTCGCTTCGATTTACCGCCAAGAACCCGCCGCGTTCTATCACCTTGTGCTGGAAACGCTACGTCTGGTGATGGCCGATCGCGTCCGGCATCTGGGTGATGCCGATTTTGTCGATGTGCCACAGGGGTTGTTGGATCAAGAGTATCTGCGGCGACGATCGGCAGATCTGTCCCTGGACAAACGGCTTCGCGATGTCGTTCCCGGTCAACCGGTGAACACGACGCCGTGGCCCAAGAGCGAGGTCGCCATGCCGGCGACCGCCGATAAACATACGACACATTTGACGACCGCGGATGCCGAGGGAAACGTGGTCGCGATGACGCAAACGATCAACACGACTTATGGTTCCAAGGTCGTGGTGCCGGGCACCGGCGTGGTTTTGAACAACGAAATGGACGACTTCGCGATTTCGGCGGGCATCGCGAATGCCTATGGCTTGATGGGCGGCAAAGCCAACCAGATCGAGCCCGGGAAGCGACCGTTGTCCAGCATGAGTCCCAGCATTGCGGTGCGCGAATCAACGGGCGACCTGTTTGCGTGTGGCGCGGCGGGCGGCCCGCGGATTTTGACGACGGTGTTGCAATTATTGGTCCGCCACTTGGATCTTGGGCAGACTCCGGGCGAATGCTTGGCTGCGCCTCGAGTGCATCATCAGTGGCGACCCAAGAAGTCGTTTGTCGAAGCGTCGTTGCCTGTCGACATTCAGAAGTCGCTAGAACAACGCGGCCACACCTTGGAGGTCATCCAGGCGGCCTCGACCGCCCAGGCCCTGCAGCGTCGTAATCATCAGTGGTCAGCTGCCTCGGACCCCAGGGTTCCCAGCGCCGCGCGGGCGGTAAAAGGTTGAGCAGATCAAAAATGGGCCATCGCATGTCCAAACGCGTCCTACCGGTTGATTGCGGAAGGTTTCCGAAAAACCTGTAACGTTGGCTGGCAATCGATCGTAAACGTTTCCGAGCCGGTGAATTCTCATGCTGGAGAATTCGTCAAATCCTTTCGTGGGCCGGCCGGTACAACGGAGCGTGAAACATGATTCAGGAACTTCTGCGGCCGATCGCCATTTGTGTCGTCGGTCTTCTTTTTGGCGGGACATACACAAGCCTTTCGGCACAAGACGTCAAATCCGCTTCCGATGCGGAATCACGAACGTTCGAAGTGGGTCCGTTTGCGAAACCCGGCGTCGCCGTCCAGGTCGACTTCCAAGCCTTCGCAGATTCGAGTTTGGGCCAGCAAATCATTGCCGCCGCGTTGAAAATGGCCGGGGATCAGTTGGGCCAGGAGCGTGACGTCATGGGAGCGATCCGGGAGTCGCTTGGATTCGATCCCTTCACCCAAAATATCAAAATCCGCATGTCGATCCTCGATATTGAAGATTCGCTCAACGACACGCACGTCATGCTCACGATGGCAAAAAGCACCGGGAACCTTGAAGGCATGCTGCTGGCGGCACCCGGCTACGAATCAAAGTCGGTCAGCGGGCAGACGGTCCATTCGCTTGATATCGATGGCCAACAAGTCTTCATTGCATTCGGCCAAGCAACGTCAGGGGATAAACAAGTGGCGGTGTCATCGTCCCAGGCAGCGGTGGTCGCGATGATGAAAACGCCGATGGATACGAAATCACCGCTCGCCTCCAACATGCAGTGGAAAGTCCCCGCGGGCCAGTTTTTAGTCGTTGCACCATCGCAAATCCCCAACGAGCTCGTTGAGGATACTCCGCTGAAGAACATTACACCGCTGATATCGTCGGCCTTTTTGTCACTTGGTCAGCATGAGGACATGCTGAAAGCGACGTTCCGATTGGATGCGATTGAGGAACCCAAAGCTTTGCAAATACAACAATTGGCTCAGGGAATCGTTGCGATGGCGTCGCTGTTCCAAAACGAAATCGCCGAGGAACTTGATGGAGATGAAATGGCGGACATCGTCGTGCCGGTTCTTCAATCGATGAAAGTCGAACGAAGCAAAAATTCGGTTAACGTCTCGACACAGGTGCCGACCAACGCGGTGATCGAATTCCTGCGTGCCGAAGCGGGTCTGCCGCTTTAAAGTCGCAGCTTATTGTGAATTCGCCGATAGATGACGACGACTCGGCCGACACGCAGGCTGCCACGTTGGCTTTTGAGCAGCTGTACAGCCTGCATTTTTCTCGGCTGGTCTTCTTTCTTGAAAAATGGGTCGAAGGATCGACGATCGACGCCCAGGATGTCGCTCAAGATGCGATGATCCGCGCCTGGATGCATCGGGATCACTATGATCCACGTTTTGCGTTTACGACATGGCTCTATCGGATTGCCCGTAATTCCGCGGTGGACCAAATCCGCTCGGCGCAGCGGCGGACCGCGGTGTCGATCGAATCCATGGTGGAATTCAATGGCGGGACCGCATTGCCCGCTGCCAAATCCGTGAAAGGAGCATGGGAATCCGAATCCGATGATTTCGGAGACGCGTGGGAAACGGCACGGGCATGCTTAACCAAAACACAATACACGGCACTTTGGCTACGCTATGCCGAGGCGATGACGATCGCCGAAATTGCGGTGGCAACCGGGCGAACTCAAATTGCCACCCGTGTCCTGTTGCATCGTAGCCGTCGCCAACTTGCAAAAGTCATGCGATTAAGTCGTTCGACCGAAGAACAGATCGTTGCATTCGAGGAAACGCAATGATGAAGAACTGGTTTCTTGATGTTTGCGTGAGCCTCTTGATTGACGACTGGCCACTTCCGCGTCGACTTCATCGCTGGTTGTCCAAACAGAGGTGTGTCGCGACCCGAATCGCGACGTGGAAATCCATCGAGCGAGAACTCTGCCAGGCCAAGCGGTCACAAGAACCAGTCAATCGTCGTGCGGATTCAAGCGGCAATCCCGCTCCATCCTCCAGTCGACGACACCCTCGGAACTGGCGATTCTGGGCAACTGCCGCCAGCTTGGTACTTGCTCTTGGTGTGGGCGTTGCGATTTCGCGTTCGTATTGGCGTCCAACGGTTCAGGCGAGATCGCCGAACTCGGCGGAAGCACTTGAGCCGGTTCTGGCGTCGATCTCGGCAACGCGTCAAATGTCGTTGCAGGTTTCCGGCAGTCTGGTCCGGTTGGGCGACGGCTTCGACCGGGTCGGCCGACGGATGCGGTCGGAACTGAGCCAATGGAATTTTCGCCTCACCGATGAAGCACCCGAACACGACCGCGGATCGACGCTCAAGTGATTGCGTCTGAGTGATGAAGTGGTTCGTCGGCCAGGGATAAGGAACCATCGCCTCGGAGAAACGAGGTACTTTCCCTCTTCAAGATGTTGCCCGTTCAGTGCTGTCGCTTGACCAGATCCGTCGGCCAGGGATCGGTGAAATCGCCACCGGATCGCCATTGATCAATTTCCGCGTCGGTCAAAAAGCAGTCGCGAAGGGCGGCCGTAAAATGATCCACCTGATCGCGTTTTCCGATCACGGTCAGGTGGCAGCGTCGATCGCCAAAGCGTCCTTTTTCGCGAGTTAAACGTTCGCGGAGCCCCTCCATCTCCGCTTCGTCGAGGCCATTGTTCGGGTCCTCGAGAATGGCGGCTCGCCAAAAGCCGATCAGTTCCAGGGCGATACCGCCGGCCGCTTGGTTCCAAAGCAACGATACATGGTCACGCGTCGGCAAATAAAAGAACCCCTTGCTCCGATAAATGTGCTGGCCGAGTTGGTGTCGGCAGATCTCCCACAATCGTTCCGGATGAAAGGGGCGGTCGTCCTGGATCACACGCGTCGCCAAGTCGTACGGTCGCTCATCCAAGCGTTCCGATTCGAACACCGGCGTAAGTTCGTTGATCAATTGCGTCACCCTGCCGTAATCGTATTCGGGCATCGCCAGCACGTCAGTGATCGGCAGCTTGCCGAACGGAACCGAAACGATGGACACGAATGGATTCAATTCGTGGATGTGTTTCGCAATCGATTGAACGTTTTCTTCGCCGATCCGGTCCGCTTTGGTCAGCAACAGGTGGCTGCAAAACATCACCTGTTCCACCAACAAATTGGTGGTGTCACGATGCTGCCGTTGCAGATTTTGTTGCAACAAAGGGACGACTTGCTGTCCACCCTCGTAATCCTGCTGAATCATCGCACTGTCGACCAAGGCCAGCACACCGGTCAGCATGAATTGCGGTTGGTTCTTGAAAAATTCGATCAGCGGCATCGGGTGACAGCTGCCCGAAGTTTCGATGATCAGCAATTGCGGTGGTCGATCGGAAAGCATTTTCGACAGCGCGTCCTTGAGCTCTTCGATGCCCCTTCTGCTACTCAGGACGCAGGAATAAATCGACTGAAAATGCTTGTCATCTTTTTCAAAGAACTCTGATTGAGCGACCAGCAGCCCATCGACCTCCAATTCGCTCATATCGTTGACGACGACTCCGACCGAAAGATCGCTAGCGGATGACTGCGTGAGCAGGCTTCGGAGCAGGGTGGTTTTTCCCGAGCCGAGAAATCCGTTCAGGATGATCGTTTGAATGCGATTCATGGCGAGAAGTCTCTTGCTTTTCGGCTGGACAAACCAAGACGGCGATCATGAACGCGGCAACGATTGGCTGCTGCAAGCGTTTGACTTCAATCCACAAGCCAACGCGTCATCCCGCGACCGAGAACAGGCTGATGAAAATGGCAATGTAGACCTATCCCACAACCGACCCGATGACAGGGATGATAGCCCACGTGACCAGCCCCTGGATTCAAATCGGATCCACCGCGGATTGGAATTGCGGAGTGCTCCAATGGGTCGGTGGAATCAAAGGTGGCGTATCCCGAAACGAGACGCACCAGTTCGGACCACGGTTCAGCCGCCACGGCATCTTTGCCAGACCGGAAGTTCGCCGATAAAGCACAACGTGTGAACAACCCGTCGTGATTTGCTCCGACTTGATTTGAGGCGTCCGAAGGGAGCCCTACAGGCCAAAATCCGATGCGTCGGTATCGTTTGCTAATTCCAGAGCGGACGCGTAAAAGAAAACCGTTGGGATCGAGTGACACGGAGTCGCGAAATAGAACGCAATTCCGATTAGAATATAGAGTCCCCCGCAACTCGATGGAGAAACGATGATGGAAAATGATGAAATCGATGGCGGCGCAGCTGAAGAAACCAATGGAAGCGGTATCGCATTGGGAATTTGCGCCCTGATTCTGGTGTGCATCGGCTTCGGAAACCTGTATTGCTCACGTTACCTTTCCGGTGGCCAGGTGCAAATTCCGGTACGAACCTTCGACTCGCTCAGCTATCCCGACGACCCATCGTCGCGGCACTCCTTGCACTCAGCCTACAACGATCGGCGAATCAAACTGGAACAGGTGGACGAGACGCATTTTGACTTGACGTTGGTTCCGGGATCGGAACGTGTGGCGGAGATCAAATTCAAAGGCGTCGACTTTAGCTTGATGACGCCGTCACTGCCGGAATACTGTCGCGGCAATCGAGCGTTGCGGCTGATTTCGCTGACGGACCGCGAGTGGAACCGGCAGCAGGTTCAGTTCGACGTCCCCGGCGACTACGTTGAAGTGACCGGCGGCGACGGCTGGGAGGTCGAGAACTTGAAGGTCGCGTCGCTGGCAAAAAACTGTTTGAATGCGGGGCTGTGGGAGGTTCTGCTGTTCACCGAAGGTCCCGATGGCAAGGAGCTTTATTACCAAGGCTGGTTTGATTTCCCGATCGGTCAGTACAAACGGCTTTGGGAATTGAACACGGGGCTGACTTACTGGAACGATTTGCACTTTTGGCGGATGGAGCATTGGGTCGATCCCGAAGGCATGCCGATCGATGTGGATTTGTTGCGTGAAGTCCAGTCGATGGAAAGAGTTGAGTCGTCGTACGATCCCGATGAAGCGGTTTGGCACGCGGGTGAACAGCTGCGTAAACGTCGCACGTCCGCCACCGAAGGTGTGTTGACCTGGGGCGACTTTATCAAGAATCGGAAACGAGTCCGCTTCGCTACGTTTCGACCACCAGGCGTTTACGATGGCGATCTGAAGTGGGGGAATCGCTACGAGTTGATCGCTCATTTTGAAGGTGCCGTGCACCAACGCGTACGCTCAACTTTGGATGGCCAGGAGTATGACGAAATCGTCTTGAACTACACTTCCGAAAGCGGTGATGAAGGGCAGCTTTTCATTGGTGGGCTCGATCTGAATTCCGCACCGGTTGTGAAGAAGACCGAATATCACAAGGGCTTGTATTTGCCGATGGGAATCGGGACTCCCCCGTTCTACCAGAGCTACACGGAGCTTCTGGAAAACCCGCCGCAAGAGAGTCCGTACTATTCGTTCTTTCTCAACGAGCAAGGCGAATGGATCGATCACCACTCGATGGCCATTGACGGCCCCGTCATTCATCGTGACGTCGATGACCCTGACACGGTCCACCTGTATCTTTTATCGTACGAGCGTCATCAGATTGTTCAGCATTACGTGCTAACGATTCCGAAACGCAATGCTAAAGTGTCGGAAGGATGAGCCGCCGGTAAGCAGTGCTCTGTTTATTTTGAGTGCAGGGTGATACAGGGTCTGGACAGATCACCAGGTAGTTTGCAGCCGCAGAACCGATCTCGAAGCGATGTCGGGGAAGCGTCCGAACCGCCAATCCAATGCCCGTCCTTGCTCGGACGCAGAACCAGATGCCGGTCGTTGGGCATCAGGACGTAGGCGAACAGCTCGACCGGATACTTCGACAATCCCTCGTGAATGACCCGCTCAAACGCTTCGAAGTCGGCTTCATTGTGGGACAGCATTTGTCGCTGATCGCCGCAATTGAGGGCCAGATAGATCTGGCCGGCACGATCGCGCGGGGTTTGCGGGGCACGAGAACGCCGAGGTCCGAGGAAAGCTTTGCAGCCGTCTACCAGGCGGGAAAGACCCCCGTCACCTTCTTTCACGTGTCCCCCATGCCCTAAATTCCCCTTTTTTCCTCCTAAATTTCGATTTCCGGTGGTCTCACCACCGACAGGGATTGCCAAGTCCCTTCGGGGCAACGATGCCAGCAACGATAACTTTCAGTCTGCTTAAGATATCGGCGGTTATCGTTTCAGGCGGATCTTCGGGTCATCTTTGGCGTTCGCGTAGAGGTCCTCGGGCAATTCGTACTCCGCGAGAATCCGATTGTTGTTTTCCCAACGCGAACGCTTGATCTTGAAATGATCCAGCAACGCCGCACCAGGATGCTTTGCCTTGAGAATTTCATCCTTCAGCTCATCTCCTACAAGCCAGTAGAAACGGGAGGTCGTCGTTTGCGTCCGGTCGGTGTCGTTCATTTGGCGGTCGAACGACTCACCCCTGAAAGGTAGCCATCGCTTTCCGCTTTTACGATACTCGACGGAAACTTCCCCGAAATACGGCTTAGGTGTCTTGTCGAAATGGCCGCCTAGGGCTGCCCTTTTGATGAGACCGCCGCATTTGCCAGAAAACTCACAAATGAGCTTGGTGGGAGCCTTGCCTCCAAGATCTCCTTAGAATTCTGCAATCAGGTCGCCATTTAAACCACGCTTCGCGGATTCAAAATCGAATTTTCCAAGCGCGAAAATCTCCGTGAAACCCTCGCCCCCACGCTGCCAGCCGTACGGCGTTGCAAAAATATCGTCGATCGGATCGTAGCCCCAAGCCTGAAATCGATTTCGGAATGATTTGAGTGATTGCTTGTCAGTCTTGACGACACCATCATCCTTGAAAAGTCTTGAGTTATCCCAGCCGATCATGCGGTCGCCAAACTGGCCAACGAATGCACCAGACTCCGAATCGGAATCAACGATCTGAAAGCTGCCTCGAAGTTCAATTTTTGATGCCTTGTCAACCACACGTAAGTCAATGTGTGAGTAAATGAAGGGATCGGCATCAGCGGATCTTATATGGACCGACTCGCTAAAACGAACGACCGCAAATCGCTTTAACAGCTGATCACGTTCCACAATGTTATCCGCGATTCGGTTGTAGACCTCCGCCTCGAGTTTCTCCTTGTCGTCGCCGAAAGCCGTGGATGTGCACACCACGCATGCGAGCAGAGACAGAATTCGTGAAAGCGACATATTAAAAAATCGGTCTTTGAGGGCCGTTGTCGCAGTCCGCACCGCCAGCGTCAATTTCGTAAGCGTCGCCGGAATCATGATCAACAAGCTGGTCTTTTTCACAATAAATTCTCGGGACGCCGCTCGGGCTGACTCGCGGGATGCAACTGCAGGTCCCCGTCTCCCTGCATTTGAGAAACCGCCGTCTCGGGTAGTTGCCAGCGCCGGCTGCGGGCATCAGCAACTGTGATGGCTCATCAATGTCCGGACTGGGAAGGTATGACTCATGCAGAGAGGCACTATTGCAACGTATTTGACCTGTAAACGGCCCAGGCACTGTCACCACATCGCATTGGCCGAAGCATTGACGCGTAATGTTGACAGGCCCGGTGTTTGGAAATTGCCTCCCGGCATGGAAACGTTTCGGGAGTGCCGGGTGGCAGAACCCAACACCCGAGTGTTTGATCTTCCTCCCATTGGAAACCCTGTGCGTGTGCAGTTGACATCAACGCGCTGACCAAAAACGCAAACGTATAGAAACGTCGAAACACTTTGTCCACCTATCGGATTGAGAAAGAAAACGGAAAACGAGTTTTGCCAATGCCTGCGGAATAGGAATAGTCGCCTTTACCCAGGTCTGTTTCAAAGTTGACGACTGCAATCGTCCGCGACAACTGTACGCTCGCGCTGCAGGCGGGGCCGCCGGAGAGCGATAGGATGCACGGCCCCTCTTTGAGCTCGGCGATATCACCCCGCAAAATCAAACGCCCACGTCCCTCCCTCACGTACACACGCCGAGGCAGACACTGTATGTCTCCGGCATAACGAGCCTTGAATCGCATCAATTTATAACTGCGCCCACCAGTCATTAGCCGCAGATCGGATAAACGACCCGGCTTCCCTTTTCTTTGATTTTAGCTGAAGATCGGATAAACGACCCGGCTTCCCTTTTCTTTGGCCCTCCCCTTTTCTTTGACGCTCCCCTTTTCTTTGACCAACCGAGTTGCTGCAACAGCTGCAGCGCCGGAATCTGCGAGATATGGTCTTCCTTGAACGAGGGGAGGGTCACGATGTGCCCCGCCAGTCTTCAACCGATAATCCAGGGATAGCGGATAGGTCGGAATCAAAGGTGACTACCGTACAGTCTGTCAGCGTCAAAGCGATTGCAGCCATTTGAATATCGATCTGCTGCATCGGACGCCCCATCTTTCTGAGTGCCGTGAATAGACGGCCAAACTCTTCGGCGGCAGGTTTGTCGTACGGCCAAAGAACGAAGCGAGATAAGCCATGCTGAAGCACTTTCCGGTTGCGATCGGGGGTTGCACTCCCTTCGACACCAGACCAAAGCTCTCCAAGCACGGGAAGACAAATTCCAATTGTATTGCCTTTTTGTCGCCGCTCATCGACAGCTTGGCGAATGACAGCATCGTTGTTGATGAATTTCTGAGCGGGACCAGTATCCAACAGGTAGCGGCTCATTCTTTGTCACCAAACATCTGTTCGCGGACTGCCTGGACATTGAATTCAGCAAACTTCCGGTCGAATTCATCTGGCTCCGGAAAGTCGATCGGCTCAATCGTTGCCAGCCATTCGTTCCAATCGCTGATTGCTTCCGCGTCGTTCCGCCACTCCGATTCGTCCATGCCGATTTGATCATCGACCGGAACGAACCTCAGCTCGACTCGGGTGCCGTCGGGGATATCATCGGGAACCGTAACCACGACCTTCCGATCATAAACGGTCGTTTCAATTGATTGCGTCATTTCATTTCTCCAAGTATCGAGTTTGCAACAAAGCGATCATTGATATCATTACACCTAGTCAGTTCAAACTTCACGGCATGTAGTCCTTGAAATCTTCCAAGTGTTCATCGTCTTTGACGAGGGTCGTCAGCATGCCCGTGCATCGACCAAAGACGGGCGTTCCCCATTTCGCCGGAAGCAAACGAGTAATTGTACTGGTTCAGCGTGAATTGGAGTCGAGGGTGATTCCTGCTATTCACTTTTGGTGAAAGTGAACGGGTCGGTCTTGGGGGACCAGTCCCCAAACCCCCTGGTCCCCCAAACCGCCTGGGATTTTTCGCTCTTCGCCAAATTCGAAGGAAGGTTGCACTGACCGCGGTTGCGGCCAACGCGTCACTTCGACTTCGGACCTGGCACAACGCTCGGGTTGCTTCCCAGCATGGCCCTATCCTCCGACCAGGCACCGGTAAGCTAGTCCGACGTGCCACCGGAGGCAATCTTATGGCCAACGGCCGCCTTGGTTTGGGCATGCTTCTCGCAGCGACGTTTGCGTGCCGCCTCGAGCTTTTTGTCTCGCTCGGCAAAAATCGCTTTCTCCCTACCCTCGAGCTTTTGCTGGGGCGTCATGTAGCCAATCGCACTGTGCAACCGAGCCGTGTTGTAGTGAACCACATACCGATCCACTTCCGCCCGAGCTTGCTCAGGTGTTTCGAAGTGTTTCGTGCGGATGCAGTCGCCTTTGATCGTTCGGTGGTACCGTTCGATCTTGCTGTTTCTTTGGGGATAGTAGGGCGAAGTTTTGACGTGCGTCATTCCGGCATTCCGGATGAACTCTTTGAAGTCCCGTGAGACAATTTTCCCAATGCACGATGCTTCGGCTGTCGCCGTCCAAAACACTGCACATGAAGTAAACTGTCCCGCAAATCTTGAGGTCACTGACTTCCACATGCCAATGAGAGTGCGGTCCTTTGGGCTGCTTGAAGCCGCTGCCTTTCTTGGACTTTTTGCGATGGAAACGATCGAGCACACCCGCTTCCCGCAGCACTCGATAGACGCTCGATGGGCTCAACGCGACAACATCAGCGTCGCGCATCATGAAGGTCAAGCGACGATTTGCTTGGACGACATAAAGCAAAGGGGAAGCGGGTCGTTTCTACCACCTTACGATAGTTCGGGCTGGACGGGTGGTCGCTTGCCCTTGCAGGGCCGGCCGATCGGGCGCTTCATCGACCAACCAAAGGAACGACCCTCATCCCTTTTTTCTTCGACGAGTTGCGATTTCCCAAGACGCTGATCGCAAGCGCGAAATCGATGCCGAAGGCATCACAGCCATTAGCCGGTGGTAAGTTTGGCGAGCCCCAAGCGAGTCAAACGCCACCTCCGGAAATCGGCGGCCCGCGAGTGTTCGTGCGACCTCCG
>JBCCOI010000136.1:0-13910 GCA_039025515.1 Planctomycetota bacterium | reverse complement strand
GCAAGGTCGATCGGCAAGTGATAGGCACCCAAGTACACGGCTAGGTACAAGAGCGCGAGCCCAACCAGGCTGGGCCCGATCAAACGACCGCCTTTGCGATATCGCAACCCGACGACGACGGCGATCGGCATCGCAATCCAGACACTCAGCACCGACTCCGGGTAGATCGCGAAAATGCTGGCGATTACCAGCCCAAAAACCGCCAGTACGATGGACAAAGCCAACGCAAGAACGATCAAAAACAAGACCTTCGCGCGTGGCGAAATCAAGCTGCCGGCGGCTTGGCCGATCGTTTGGCCACGGTTTCGAATCGAAATCACGAGCGCGGCCAAGTCGTGAACGCCGCCGATCAAAATGGATCCGAAAACGACCCACAGCAGGGCCGGAAGCCAGCCCCAAAAAACGGCCAGTGCGGGGCCCACGATTGGGCCTGTGCCGGCGATACTTGTGAAGTGATGCCCGAAAACGATGGCTTTCCGCGTGGGCACAAAATCGACGTCGTCGCGACAAGTCTCGCTCGGCATCGCTGCATCATCGGACAGGGCGAAAAGTCGTTTCGCCAACCAGCGACCGTAGGTGTTGTATGCAATCACGAACCCGACCATGGAGGCCGCGGCGACAAAAAGCGTGCTCATGAGGGAGGGAACCGGTTTGAGAAGCGATGACGGCGGAGGCGACCGGGGACGTCGCGATTGGGGAATTCCGTCGTCCAGCCGACAGTATGCGAGTTTTCGCACCGTCAAGCCATCCATGCGGAACGCTGGGGCTCCGCCGGCCATGTTACTTGCAACAAGCCGATGTTGAATCACATCGTGGTCCGTAGGTTCATCCGGCCGCCACTCCCATTCGCGATTCGTTTACCCAGTCCTATAATCCTGCGGCGAGTTGGAAGCCAAATTATCTGAACAAAGCATTCTTGACTTGGAGTCGACGGGCGGTGAGCAGCGATATCGAAAAGACGGTCATTATTGGAAGCGGTCCGGCGGGTTGGTCGGCGGCGATCTATGCGGCGCGAGCGAATCTGAATCCGGTGGTTTACGAGGGGACGGTGAAGCCGGAAATGATTCCTTTGGGACAACTCGCCTTCACGACCGAAGTCGAAAACTTCGCCGGGTTCCCGGCCGGCGATATTCGCGCGTTCGTCGAGTCATCGGTCGATAAAGATCGGCACTGGAACTTACCGCCGGTTCCTCAGGGACACGAGAAGGATGGCAAGCCGCACTACGCCGTGCAGGGTGTCGAATTGATGGAGTTGATGAAACAGCAGGCACTCAATTTCGGCACGCGGGTAATCGGCGAAGACATTACGGGTGTCGACTTTTCAGGCGACGTCAAGAAGCTGTCGACCAGCGGTGGTGCAACCGTCGAAACGAAAACGGTGATCATCGCGACGGGTGCCCGCGCGAATTATCTCGGTCTGCCCAGCGAAGACGAGTACAAGAACAAGGGTGTGAGTGCGTGTGCCGTTTGCGATGGTGCATTGCCTCTTTATCGCGGCAAGCCGCTGGCCGTTGTCGGTGGAGGAGATTCGGCGGTCGAAGAAGCGACGTATCTGGCCAATCTGAAGGGTGCTGCGACGATCTACATGCTCATTCGTCGCGATGAAATGAGAGCCAGCAAAGTCATGCAAGACCGGGCGATCAATCACCCCAACATCGAGATCCTTTGGAACTCGGTGGTGGACGAAGTTCAAGGTGACGGAAACGTCGTTACCAACCTTAAAGTGAAAAGCACGAAGGACGATTCCGTTCGTGATCTTCCCATTGGTGGCATGTTTGTCGCCATCGGGCACACGCCGAATACATCGTTTTTGGAAGGTGCGGTCACGATGAACGAAAGCGGGTACATCGAATGGACCCAAGCCTTCAGAACCAATACGTCCGCCGAAGGCGTGTTTGCGGCCGGTGATGTCGCTGACGATTATTATCGACAGGCCATCACTTCGGCGGGCACCGGCTGTATGGCGGCACTGGACGCGGAACGCTTCCTCGTCGAACAAGATTAGCCCGTCGCTGCACGCATAACATCGATCGACTATATTTCCAGGCCCAACTCGGCTTCTTTGGCGTTTGCCGCCTGAGAAGCCAAGCCCCAACGCCGGAAAGAGTCGATCCCGATGAGTGAAAGCCAAGCCCCTGATGCAGGTTCTCCGAACGCTTCAGCCTCTGGCAATGCGAAGGTCCAGGCGGATCGCGAACTACTACTCGATGCGCAGCAAAGCGGTCGGACGCTTTCCGCATTCGTCAAACTTTCCGGACCCGGATGGCTGCAAGCCGCAATCACACTTGGCGGTGGCTCCCTAGCCGGTGCTCTGTTTTTGGGAGTACTTGGCGGAACAAGCATGTTATGGCTGCAACTGGTAGCCATCACGATGGGCGTGATCATGCTGTCGGCGATCAGCTACGTCACGCTTTCCACCGGAAGGCGGCCCTTCGAAGCGATCAATACCGAAATCAATCCCGCGCTCGGTTGGGGTTGGCTGCTCGCGACGGTTGCTGCCAACATCATTTGGTGCATGCCACAGTTCAGTCTTTGCTACGACGCGATCGACAAGAATCTTGCAAATCTAGCCGGTGGAGGCCTGGGTGACTCCAAAAACTCAAAGCTTGGCGTCACTCTTTTCTTGTTCATCGCCGCCGGGATCGTCGTACTGCTCAATACGAGGCAAGGCAAAGCAGCGAAAGTCTTTGATATCGTGCTCAAGTCGCTCGTGGGATTGGTGGTCGTTTGTTTCTTTGGCGTCGTAGCACTGTTGGCGATCCAGGGGGAACTCAATCTGGGCGTCATTTTTGCCGGTTTCGTCCCTAACATTTCCCAGTGGAATTCACCCGCCGGTGAGCTTTCCGGAGTCGTGGCATCGCTGTCACCGGACCTGCAAGACTACTGGAACGGACTGCTCGTGAACCAGCAACGCACCGTCATGATTGCGGCCGCGGCGACCGCAGTTGGCATCAACATGACGTTCCTGCTCCCCTACTCCATGCTCGCCCGCGGATGGGACAAGCCCTTTCGCGGCCTCGCCCGTTTCGATCTCTCCACCGGCATGGCGATTCCCTATGTGCTGGTAACCAGTTGCGTTGTGATCGCGTCCGCTTTCTCGATGCACAACAAGATCGACGAGAACCTGGCCAGCAACGACCTATCCGTCATGCGTCAAAGCGACTACTTCGACGCGGTGAAGGGCGGCTTGATTGCTCGCGTTGATCACCAACTTTCTGAAGGCGAAGCAGCATCGTTATCAGAGGACGAAAAGCTCAAGATTGCGGCTTCGCTCGATGAAGGCGAAAAGCGTCTCGCGCTTTCTTTGGTCAAACGAAACGCATTTCAGCTATCCGGGACGCTCGAGCCTTTGCTAGGACCGACGATGGCCAACCTTGTATTCGGACTTGGCGTCTTTGGGATGGGCTTCTCAACCATCGTCATCCTGATGCTCATCAACGGATATGCGTTTCGAGAACTGTTCAATCAGCCGAAGGGGACAGAGTCCTTCGTCCTGGGTTGTTTGGTTGCGGGAGTCAGCGGCTCGTTTTGGTGGTTGGTCTGGGATTCGCCGGCCAAATTCTGGTTGGCGATCTTCGCGAGCAACTTTGGAATGATGCTGCTTCCGATCGCTTACATAACGTTCTTTTTGATGATGAACAGCAAACGAATTCTTGGGGACGAGAAGCCGAAGGGCGCACGCATGTTGGTGTGGAACATCTTAATGGGCATTTCGGTCATCGGCGCAACCGTCGCCGCGGTGTCCGCGATTTGGAAAGAAGCCACAACGAAACCTCAGGCGATGCCCTACATCGTCGGCTTCCTCGCCATCTACGCCGTGATCGTTTTCGCGGGATTCCTGGCCAAACGACCGAGGGTCGTCTGAGGTTCGGCATGCAGGGACGGGCCCGGCACAACACACCGGCCTCACAGAGGCCGGCTACAGGTCTGAGACCCAAACTGTAGCCGGGCTCTTCGAGCCCGGAATTCGGCACCGACCTCACAGAGGCCAGCTACAGGTCTGAGATTTCTGTAGCCGGGCTCTTCGAGCCCGGAATTTGGCACCGGCCTCACAGAGGCCGGCTACAGATGTCGTCACAGAGGCCGGCTACAGATGTCGTTACGGGGGCCGACTACAGATCAGGTCACGGCGGTCGGCCACCTGTCCAGTGGCTTACTTCGACTTTTGGGGTCGCTTCTTCGGGTTGAGCGGGAGGACATTTGCCCGCTCTGCGTAAGCCTGCCATTTCTCGGCAAGTTCTTTAGCCAACTTCGGCTTTGACTGACTTAAATCGTTTTGCTCGCTTCGATCTTTCGAAAGGTCGTAGAGCTCCCACGGACCCTTCGCGCCCTTCGCGACGAGCTTGAAGTCTCCCACCCTGACGGCGCGGTTTCCTTCGTGCTCCCAGTAAAGTGCTTCGCGAGAAACCGATTCACCTCGCATGGCAGGAATCAAGCTAACGCCCTCCATCGGTTTAATCTGCTGACCGTTATGGAAGACCTTGGGATACTCTGCCCCGGCGGCATCGACTGCCGTTGCCATCAGATCGATCAGGTGCCCCGGTGTTGGTTCCAGCTCGCCTCGCCGATCGAAACCATTTGGCCAATGGACGACCAGCGGCGTCGAAATGCCGCCTTCGTGCACAAAGTGCTTGTACTCGCGGAACGGAGTGTTTGACACGGTCGCCCACGCCTTGCCGTAACCGATCGCAGTATCGGCGGGGCCCGACATCGAGCCGCGGCCCGTACGCATGACAAACCCGTCACGCGATTGCTTTGGCGTCATCGCGGCCGGCAAAATTTCATCAGCGATCGGCGACAGTGAAGGCTTCTCCGCTCTCGGGCCACCATTACCGCGACGTCCGTAGTTCTCCGCACAACCGCCGTTGTCTTGGAGGTAACAAATCAGCGTGTTTTCCAATTGTCCGGTTTCACGAAGCGAATTGACAACGCGGCCGATTCCTTGATCCATGTTGTCAACCATTGCGGCGTAGACTTCCATGTTGCGTTTGTCCCATTCCCAAGCCTCCGTTTCTTTAGAGTTCTCGGGGATCGGAAAGTTTGTCGTCGTTTCCGAGTCGGTCATGCCGAGTTCGAGCATCCGTTCGTAACGCTTGTTACGAATCGCATCATATCCCTCATCGTAAGCACCCTCATACTTCGCGATGTCTTCCGGCAAGGCATGCATCGGCCAATGCGCCGCGGTGTAGGCGATGTAAAGGAAGAATGGTTGGTCACCATGCTGGTAGTGATGCTCAAGAATGTATTTGGAGGCGTGATCCGAGATTGCATCGGTGTAATAAAAGACGTTTTCACCGCTGCTGGTGGCCGGATACTCGGGGTCGGCAAACGGGGAAATGAATTCGTTTCCTCGTGTCAACGTAAACGGATCAAAGAAACTGCCTGCGCCATGGATGGTTCCATAAAAACGGTCGAACCCACGTTGGCGAGGCCAATTGTGTTTGTCTGAATCCGTTTTCGGAGCAATCGCCTTGGTCACATGCCATTTGCCGGTCAGATAGGTCCGATACCCGGCCTCGGAAAGCACTTCGGCAATCGTCACGCTTTGACGGTTCAGCTCACCCCGGTAACCGTCCAGTCCCTTGTCATTCATCATGTGGCCGATACCGGCTTGATGGGGATAGAGTCCGGTCAGCAAACTTGCTCGCGTCGGGCAACACCTTCCGGTGTTGTAAAACTGCGTGAATCGCAATCCGCCATCCGCCAAGCCATCCAAGTTGGGCGTCCGGATCTCGCCGCCATAACAGCCAATGTCGGAAAACCCCATGTCATCGGCGAGGATGTAGATGATGTTGGGGCGAGCGTCGTCATGAGCATGAGCCGGTCGGATCAGACATCCAAGACTGAGGAGAAGCGCAACGCCAATTGCATTCAAGCAGCGTTTTCGATCAAAGGTGAGATTGGGGGTGGGTGAGGACTTGGTCATTGATCTTTCATTGGTGAGGCCGGATGAGACGGGACCGCGATCTTTCAAAGACACCGCAGTCCAAACAGCCTACACGCAATTGTCGATCGTCGTGTTATCGCTGAGCAAACACGTCAAGAATGATCCGATGGAACTCAATCCAGCAGGTCACCCACGATTGAATTCCATTGTTCGAGGGCAAAGTCTACCGTTTCGAAGTCCTGCTTGATGCGACGTAGTTCCTTTTCAGCTTCCGAAACCTTCAGTTGAGCGGATAGGGTTTCTCCAACGTGTCCAGTCCCATTCTTGTGATTAAGCTGCGTGACCTTCAAAAGTTGCTCCGCAGTTTGAAGTGATTCAGACGAACCTTCCAACTCTATGGCGAGAAATTTATGTTGCTTTCGCAAGTAGTCTCGATCGAGTTTGAGCCGGAGTCGTTTGGTTTCAACAAAACGCTGACGTTCGTTGATGGGGGACCTGTTTAAATCTGCAAGACGGTTCAATTCTTGGATGGCTGATTCGACTTCAGCGGTCTGCGCTTGCTTCCTGAGTTCGTTGGATTCGGCCTCGAATTCTTCGTTCTGGCTAGAATAATGTTCGACTGCGGCTTCCGCATCGCGTAGTTCGTTGACTAATTGCATCGCAGCCTCGACGCGCCCGTAAACGTCATCGAACGACGATCCCGCTGGTGCACTTGCTGCGACGATGGGGGCGGCTTGTTGGACGATCGTGACGGATTCTTCTTTCGCGTTGGCCGCTCGAAATTTCGCGTCTTCCTCGGGCACCAACATGATCGATGCGACTGCCCGGTCGGCACGCAGGATGTCGCGGTCGACAAGCAGTTTAGCAATCCTTTCCTCCGCTTCTCGAACACCGAGCCCATTCACGTCAACCAAACCCAGCAGCGGAATACTGACTTTGCCATCGTTGCCGACCGGCTTTGGGAAACCCAATACCAGACGTCCCGATTCCAAAACATGCACCGGTGGCGGAATCACAGCCTGGCCGGGTGGCGTGAATGGAAGTATGCCTTCGATGTGGATCATTAGCATGTCACCGGGTTTGATCAAGTCGTAAGACTTTGTCGGCTTTGGTTGATTTGGAAGCCAGTCGGCCTTGCGTCCGGTCAGCAGGTCTTCCACCTTTCTGGCGACAATGCGTTCGCGCAGTTCCTGGCGAGACTCGATCGCTTGTTTCGTTTCCTCGAGAGTTTTCCGCATGGCCTCGAGCTTCTCAAGTTGTTCCGCCTGACGTGCATCAAAGCTCTCACCGACCAGCTTTTCGACATTGTCCTTAAGGCTCGGCTTGGTGCTTTCTTCCGCGGCACGGAAGGCCTCGGCCGCACGCTCTGCCTTTTGGAGGAGCTGCTCATGATCACGTTGTGCATGCGTGACCTGCGTCTGCAGCAAACACGCGATGGCAAGGCTGGCGGTGAGCCGGACCCATCTACATTGACAAAACTGGATTGGAAATTGGACATTTCGTTTGTCAGGATTCATCAAAGTCTCTCCGATGATTAAGAACTGGCGCGATCGCCCGTCAGCGCTTCGTTTGTTTATTCGTAGCCGGTAAATAGGAGCGGCAATGCGATAGCCGCCGTTTCGTTCCAAGGTCCAAGTCATTCGTCTTCGGTCATCGCCTCATGGATGGACTGCAGTTCCTCATCGAGCCGAAGGAGCGACTCCTGGATGCCATCATCCCACTCCGATCCTTCCTCAAGAGAGGATGCGACGTCCGGCATCTCGACCAATTCGGGTGCTTCAGGCCTTGATCTTGAAAACGAGAAACACACGGCGACTACGATCAAAACAAAGGTGACAACCGCCATCGATTTGCCCCAACCGCGTAGGTTTTCACTCGGCAGAAGTGACGCGGGCAACGGATGCGTCGGGTCCTGAAGGTGGCTCAAGCATTTCCGCAATTCCATCGCGACAGATGCTGCCGACTGAGGGCGATCTTCGACCTTTTTCGCCATCAATCGGCTTACGAGTTGCTCGAGCCACTCCGGAATTTCCGGTTTGATCGTTCGAATCGGCTCGGGATTCTCATCGACAATCTTGCGCAGAATCGCGTAGCAGCTTTCGGCTTGGAACGGAGCCCTTCCCGTGCACATCGTGTAGATCACGCCACCCAAACTGAACAGGTCGCTTCGAAAACTGATCGGCTTCCCGCTCGCTTGTTCCGGAGACATGTATTCGGGCGTCCCCGCAACGACGCCCGTCTTGGTGAGCCCGACATCATCGACGGCGCGGGCGAGTCCAAAATCGGTGAGCTTCAAACGCTCGACACCCGGTCCGAGCAAAATGTTACTGGGTTTGATGTCGCGATGCATCAAACTCTTCGAGTGAGCCGCTTGTAGGCCGTCCGCAACTTGACAGGCGATATGCAGAATCGACTCGACGGTCATCGTCGGTGTACGCTCGATTCGCTTCGCGAGTGATTCACCAGCGATGTAGGGCATCACCAAGAAAGGCAGTGTCTCGTCGTCGCTGACCCCAAAGATCTCGATCACGTTCTCGTGGACAATTGCGGCGGCGGATCTCGCTTCACGGGCGAATCGTTTCCTTGATTCGGCGGATGCGGCAAGCGACGGACGCAAAAGTTTGATAGCCACGAAGCGATTCAGCGGAACATCCGTCGCTTTGAGGACCACCGCCGTCGCTCCGGTGCCCACGATCCCGATGATCTCGTAACGGCCGAGCCTCCCTAACTTCGTCGGATCGTCTGTGGGACCAAGTAATTGACGAACCTGATCCAATTCAGCGTCGGTATGAACAATCTCATCATGGTCGACCGAAGCATCCTCCGTTTTCGATGATGCCCCCGTCGATGAAAGAGGTGCAAGGTGTCGTCCCACCGTTTGCCAATACTCACCTCCCGCGGCGATCGTCTCAAGTTGCCGCTGGCATTCAGCACAATCGGAGAGATGTCTCTCGATTTCGAGTGACTGATCCGCCGGCAAATTTTCCAGAAGATGATCTCGAAGCGTTTCAGGGCTGGGGTGAAGGTTAGTCTTCATTCGTGCCCTCCTGCTGCCGAAGCGTTTGTGACGATGCGTTGAATTCGATCATGTTTTCGTCAAATTCGTCCGCGACTTCACGCAATCGTCGGATCACCCTGGACCGACTCGTGTAGATCGCGCCGACAGTCTTACCCAACTGAGATGCGACGGTATCCGCTTCTTGATTCTCGATCGCCGTTTTCCAAAACGCATCCCAAGTCGATGCGTTGAATTCATTTCGAACGCGTTTGCAGGCCCACTGGAGAATCTCCCGTTCGCAGCCTTCCTCATATCGAATCTGAAAGGCGTCGCTGCTCTCATCAACGACTTCGGTGAGTTGACGAACCGTCTCGGTCAGACCGCTGGCGCGATCACGCGGTCGTCTCCGATGGAAATCAATCATTGCTGTGCGAATGATCTGCCCGAGCCACGTCCGAAATCGAGCCTTTTTCGGGTCATACTCGAATTGTCTGATCGATCGACTGATGCGAAGCATGACGTCTTGCTCCAAATCCGCCGCATCGGCGTCCTGGAACCCGCAAGAACGGGCAAGTCGTCGGATGATTTGGCGGTAAACGCACTCAAACTCACGCCAAGCTTCGCCGTCAGAGGAGTCCTGCAATCGAAGAAGAATGCTCGGGCGTGTCTCTGGACTGGTCACGGTCGACATCGAGCCTGGTGAAATACGGATGTTCGGAGCGATTCGAACTCAACGGAGGAATCAACGGAGACGGCCCGGCGGATCTGTCAGAAAACCGCATAGATCGTGCATTTGTTTGCGATTTTGCTCGATCGGGAGATGCCGAGTCCGCTGACTTGATTGATTCGTGGGTCGCGGTGATTCACAATACTCGCCCACTCAGATTCCCCCCTCATGCGAGTTCCCGATGACATTGACACGTGCTTTTTTGCTACTCGCCCTGGCTCTGGTTTCGCTGCCGACTGCCCGGATTTCGGCTGCCGACCAGCCAAACATCGTAGTGATGTTGTGTGATGATATTCGCTGGGACGCGTTGTCGTGCGCCGGTCACCCGCATCTCAAGACCCCGCATATTGATCAGCTGGCGAGCGAGGGAATCTACTTCGAGAACATGTTCTGTACGACAAGCCTATGTTCGCCCAGTCGCGCATCAATCCTGAGCGGACTCTACGCTCACTCGCACGGAGTCACCAACAACTTTACGGATTACCCCGCCGAGTTGGATAGTTTTCCGCTGCGTTTGCAAGAGGCCGGCTACAAGACAGCTTATCTGGGAAAGTGGCATATGGGGGAAAAGAACGACGAGCCTCGACCAGGGTTTGACCATTTCGTGACGCACCGCGGTCAAGGGAAATACTTTGATACGGAGTTCAACGTGAATGGAACGGGACGGAAAGTCGTTCCCGGCTACTACACGACGGTTGTCACCGACATGGCCATCGACTGGATGGCGGAGCAACGGAAGAGTGGAAATGACAGTCCGTTCTTCATGATGATCGGCCAAAAAGCTCCTCACAGTTTTTACTTTCCGGAACCGAAATACGAGCACACGTTTGACGACGTCGAAGTCAATTATCCGCACTCGTCGTTTCGGCTCGACGGCAAGCCTGAGTGGATCAAGCAACGTCTGAACACGTGGCACGGGATCTACGGACCGCTGTTCGATTGGCGAAAAGACTTCCCGAATGATGGGGCCGAAGGAGTCGTGGATTTCGCGCGAATGGTGCGAGCGTACTGGGGGACCATTCTGTCGGTGGATGATAGCGTCGGCCGCTTAGTTGCCGACTTGAAGGCGGCGGGAGAATACGACAAAACCATGTTTGTCTTTCTCGGAGACAACGGGCTGCTGGAAGGTGAACACGGAATGGTCGACAAGCGAACGGCGCATGAGGCGAGCCTCCGCGTGCCGATGATCATTCGCTATCCGGGATGGACCGACGGGGGCGTTCGCGTGAAACAGCAAGTGCTGACGACGGATGTCGCGCCGAGCATTCTGGATGCCGCCGGCGCAAAATCACTTGAAAATATCCACGGTAATTCCGTCCGCAGGTTGGTGACCGACCGGAATCCAAAATGGAGAACGGAGTGGCTTTACTATTACAACTACGAAAAGCAATTCCCGTATACGCCAAACGTTCGAGCAGTCAGAGGTGATCGGTACAAGCTGATCCGGTATCCGCATGGCGATGGTTCAAAAGATCGGCATCTCCCCGAACTCTATGACATGCAAAACGACCCCGAGGAATCGACCAACCTGGCAGCCGATCCGGCCTTTGCGAGCGTTCTTGATGAGATGGATGTGCGACTGAAACGGGCGATGTCGGCGGTCGGACTTGACGGGACCAAAGACGTGATGCCGATGGATGAGGGTATCGGAACCGAGCTCCCGGACGCCTCGATTCGCTAACATCGCAGCGTAAGCCTCAAGGGTCCCGCTTCCCCCAACGCTGTTGTCGCATTGGCGGACGCCCCCTATCTTTTCCCACACGACTTGACGAAGCGACCAGTGATCGCCGGGCTCTGGTCCTAAGTCAACGTATTCAAGATGGGAACATATCGATGCTTGGTTACATCCTCTGTGGGATCGTCGGCGTTCTGCTGCTTTTAATCGTCGTAGGGATCTTTTGTCCGCGATTATTTGTCCGTGGATTCGTCCGACCGCTTCTGGAGATCTTTTACCGCAAACGTGTCGTTGGGATCGAGAACCTGCCTAAGGACGGCGGGTGTCTTATTGTTAGCAATCACGTCTCATTCATCGACGGGATCATTCTGCTATGGATTTTGCCGCGGAACGTGCGATTCGTCGTTGACGGCGGGAATTTTGGTTCGAAGGCTGCAAAATGGATTGCGGCCGCGTTCGATACAATTCTGATGTCGGCCAGCCCCAAGTCGATCGGACGGGCTCTCAAGACGGCTCGCGAAGGCCTGAAATCTGGCGACGTGATCGGTCTATTTCCCGAAGGCACGATCACTCGCACGGGCCAACTGCAAGCTTTCAAGGGTGGCATGCGAAAGATCCTGCAGGGCACCGAAGCTCCAGTCGTACCTGTTTACCTGGACGGCATGTGGGGCAGTATCTTTAGCTTCTCCGGCGGGAAGTTTTTCTGGAAATGGCCGGACCGGTTTCGTCGCCGGTTGACCGTCTACATCGGCGAAACGATTCCTCACGACACGCCGATCGACTTGATTCGGTCGCGCGTCCATCGGCTTAACGCACATGCCGAGCAGGAACATCGGGCCGAGTATCCGACGATGGGACGGGCCGTCATACGAGCCTGGCGACGTCGCGGAGGAAAACTGCAAGTTGCCGATTCCACGGGCGCGTCACTTAAGGGCCGAGAAGCATTGATCAAAGCACTCGCACTGCGACGTTGCCTGGCTCGGGAAGTCTTTTCGGGTGACGAAAAAAATATCGGCGTGTTGCTTCCGCCCAGCGTCGGTGGCGTACTCACCAATGTCGCGATGGCACTCGATAGGCGAGTCACCGTCAATCTTAATTACACCGTTTCCAGCGCAGTCATCAACCACTGCATCCGCGAGGCAGGGATTCGGCATGTGCTGACGAGCGAGCGTTTCCTCAGCAAGGTCGATCTGCAAATGGACACCGAAGTGGTGACGCTTGAGTCGCTTCGTGAAAAAGTCTCGACCGCAGATAAAGTGATTGCCGCAATCCAAGCGTGGCTGCTCCCCGGTTTCTTGCTGGATCGCGTTTTGGGACTGCACCGCGTGACACCCGACGACCTGTTGACGATGATTTTCACCAGTGGATCAACGGGTATGCCGAAAGGCGTCATGCTTTCCCAAGCAAACGTCAGCCACAACGTCACGGCGATTCAGAAGGTGGTGAGGCTCGATTCAAACGATGTGATTCTCGGCGTGCTGCCGTTCTTTCATTCCTTCGGCTACAGCGTCACACTCTGGGCGGCACAAACGCTCGGGCCGTGTGGCGCCTATCACTTCAACCCGCTCGACGCGCGGCAAGTGGGTAAGTTGGCCGAAAAATACGGTGCCACCGTTCTGCTGGGAACGCCGACATTCCTGCGAAGCTACATTCGGCGAATCAAACCCGAGCAGTTTGCGAAGCTGGATGTCGTCGTTGTCGGTGCCGAGAAGATGCCCGCAGATCTCTTCGAGTCTTTCGAGGAGCGTTTCGGAGTGCGGCCGATCGAAGGTTACGGCGCGACGGAATTGAGCCCGCTCGTGTCGGTGAATGTTCCGCCGAGCCGTTCGCCGGCGGTCTTTCAACCCGATCGCGTGGAAGGTTCCGTTGGTCGTCCCGTACCGGGCGTCTGCGCAAAAGTCGTATCGCCGGACACCGGAGAGGAACTGGTCGCGGGCCAGGACGGAATGCTTTTGATCTCCGGCCCGAATGTCATGCGTGGCTACGTCAACCAAGCGGAGCTGACGGAGAAAACGCTCAAGAACGGTTGGTATGAAACCGGTGACATCGCGAACCTTGACGAACAGGGCTTTATCCACATCACCGGACGCCTAAGCCGGTTCTCAAAAATCGGCGGTGAGATGGTTCCCCATGTGACCGTTGAAGAAGCGATCAATCAAAGCTTGGCGGGTGGCTCAACGGAAATCGGTACCGACAGCGAGGACGCCGAGGGTGACGATCTGGATGCGATCATGCTTTGCGTCACTGCCACGCCAGATGAAAAGAAGGGAGAACGGCTGATTGTTCTGCATCGTCCGATCGCAAAGGAAATCGATCAAATCCTTTCGGACCTTCGCGATGCCGGACTTCCCAATCTATTCATCCCGTCACGAGACGCTTTCTTCGAAGTCGATCGCATTCCGGTACTCGGTACCGGTAAACTGGATCTGCGTGGGGCCCGCGACTTGGCATTGGAACTCACCGGTGCGAAAGACTAGTGGTGGAACTCGTAGTTGACCTTCACTTGGTAACCCGACGCGTGAGCGAGGCAACTGCGTGAATTGTCGCCTCGCTGACGCTTTTAGGTTACCAGTCCCTGGTCGATCTGCCGGGGGAGGACTTGGCGGAGCCGACCCTTCGAGCT
>JBCCOI010000135.1:0-13931 GCA_039025515.1 Planctomycetota bacterium | reverse complement strand
CTCGGAATCCAACCTTCCTACTACACGGCCATCGCTCCCGACCCCACGGAACATCAGATTGATGCCCTCTTTGAATCTCTCGATCGTGCGACGCGTCCCAAGCCGCGTTAGCATACTTTGCTTGCTCCTGGTATTGGGCAACTCGGCGTTCTGTCACGCGCAGTCGAATCCCGCCGCGCTCGCCTCTGAATTGCATCATGCGCTTGATCCGGCTGATCAAACGATCAAGCTCAGCGAAGCCCGAGACCCGATCCGCCTCACTCACGGACCGATGTTGGGCCGTCCGACGGCATCTTCGGTTCGCGTTTGGGTGCGCACCTCGGACCCCGGTGAGTTCGTCGTGTACTACGGCAAGCAACCGGGACAACTTGATCAGAGAAGCAAGCCCGGAAAGACATCCATCACACACGACAACACGGGTGTTCTGGAACTCACGGAGCTGGACGCAGACACGCGGTATCACTACCGGGTCTGGGTCAATGAGCGACCTCACGGACTACCGGGTTCCTTTCACACGTTGCCGAGCGCCGCGTCATCTCGAAACGCGGAGCACAACCCCGAAGGTCTCTTCAACTTTCGCTTTCAGATCGGCTCGTGTGCCAATCAGAATCCGCTTCACGGTGCCGGTCACCGTGCGACCACTTATGAGCATCTGAACGATCGATGGTCATCGCGAGTGCACTTTCACATCATGAACGGTGATTGGCTCTACGAAGAGCTGAGGCAATATCCGCCCAAGGCTTGGCAATTGGTGCAAGGCGTCGATCGACTACCACGGATTGCGGGAATCGCCCCGTCGATCGTTGGCGTTTGGGAGAACTACAAACTGTATCTCGATCGCAGCCACGAACTCTCCGAGTGGCATCGACACGTCCCCAGTTACTTCACCTTCGACGATCACGAATTGGTCAACGATATCTGGGGATCAGCCGAAACCGGAAAGCGTCATCGCCGCACGGTCTTTCGTGACATCGGGACACAAGCTTGGTTCGACTATCTGGGTTGGGCCAATCCGGTGGAGCATTCGGCACCGATTCGGTTCGGCAAAGCAACCATGAAACGTGGAAGCGACCTGTTAAAGGACCCGAATGTCGACTTCACGAAATTGCCGATGGACGAGATGGGAAACCTCCACGTTCACTGGGGTACTCCGGAAGCCGGCGTCAACGACATGCGATTTGACGACGACTCGGGACATCCAAATTCCTATGTCTACGACATCGTCGAAGTCGTTGATGCACACACCCTGCGGCTGCACATGCCGGCGAAGGTCGATGCGGAAGGCTTGAGCTATTCCATTGGCCGTCGAAGCTATGGCAAAGTCACCGTCGGGAACTGCGACTTCTACTTTATCGATACGCGTGGTGACCGTCAGATGCACGATGTGACCGAACGTGACAAGCCCGGCGTCTCGATGATCGGGAAGCCACAGCGAGACTGGTTGCTCAAAAGCATGCGCGAAAGCGAAGCCGATTTCTGTTTCGTGGTCTCGACGGTGCCATTCATGATTCCGCACAGTGGAGCGGGTGGCTTTGAAGCGGACGCGGCAAACAAAGAAGAAGCTTGGACCGGATTTTTTGACGAACGCGAAATGCTGATTCGAGAATGGGAAAAGATTGGCAAGAGAGTCTTCGTCATGACCGGTGACTTGCACAACAGCTTTGCGATCAAGGTGACGGACAACGTTTGGGAGTTCTGCTGCGGTCCTCACAACAGCGTGAACCATGTTCCAAAGCTGGATGAAAGCGATCGTCCCGCGACGGGCGTGTTTCAGTTCGGGCCCAGAGCGTGTGATATCCGTTGGAGCAGTTACATACTGGACGACCTTCCGAGACTGGAGCGGCTCTATCCGCACTTTTGTGTCGTTCAGGTGAATAACGTTTTCAACATGCCTCAGAAGCTTGGCGAGAAACGTTTGGTCGCCTACCCGCATCCACAAGTCGTCTTTCAGTACTACGACGGACGAAGCGGTGAACTCGTTTACGCCGAGTCGATTTCGACGGCCCGTGATTGATCACCGGGCGATTCCTTTGCTGTCGTGAAGAAACAAGGCAGTGCGAGAGAACCGTGGCTATCGCCGTTTGGCTCAGGTAGTATGAACCCCAAATCCAGGAATGCAACCCATGCCGTGAGCCGATGAGCGCTAGCTCCGGTTTCGTGAACTCAGATCGATTCGCGATACAACAGAACCGTGGCTATCGCCATTCGGCTCAGGTGGTAAACCGTCAATGGAGAACCGCGGCTATCGCCGAGCGGCTCTGGTGGAGAGGGTGGCTGCTTTCGAGCGGCTCGGCAAGGACAGTGGTCATTGCCGAGCAATTCGGGAAAGCGATCCTGCTAGAAGATTCTGATAATCGCTGCGTCGACGGCGTCGGTACGGTCATCATCGTCCGATGCAAAGAGACCTTCGCCACCAGGGGCTCCGCTACCGGGGGCCAAGCGTGCTCCGGCAATCCTGGCTCCACTTGAACCACCTCCGCCAGACGAGGGTGCCGCCGATTCTCCCTCGCTCCAGGCTCCCGTCAGTGGCAGCCATCCTGCGCCGGCGGGGCCGAAGCCGAAGTAGTAATTAGAGTCACCGGGCGCGAAACTGTCCTTGAGATGAAAAAACGAACCGTCGGGCTGGTAGAGTCCAACGGTATCGATGCTGTCTCCGTTCCAATCGCCGGCCAGCGGCATCCAGCCCGCATCACCGGTCGGTCCGAACTGGAAATACACGTCGGAGGGGCCGCCGGTGAAGTCATTCTTGAGATGAAAGAGCGACGCATCGCCTTGGTAGAAACCGATGGTATCCGTGCCGTTTCCGTCCCAATCGCCGACGACCGGCTGCCAGCCCGATCCCGGTCCGCCGAATTGAAAATAGATGTCGGAATCACCGGGCGCGAAGCTGTTCTTTAGGTGAAACACTGAAGTATCTGGTTGGTAGAAACCGACCGTGTCGATGCCGTCACCGTCCCAGTCACCCACCAAGGGTACCCAATCCGTGCCAGACGGGCCGAAGGCGAAATAGATGTCGCTCGCGCCGCCGACATGATCATTCTTGAGATGAAAGAGCGATGGGTTGCTTTGGTAGAGTCCGATCGAGTCTTGCCCGTCGCCGTCCCAGTCACCCACCAGTGGAGTCCAGCCGGAATTCGCGCCGCCAAACTGGAACAGATAATCTGATTCCCCCGACCCAAGTGATTCCTTCAGATGAAAGATGGATGCATCGACTTGGAAGAGGCCGATCGTGTCCTGCGAATCTGTTGACGTTGCCGAGAATGGAATCGCAACGTTCGAGTTTCCGACATCAAGAGTGCCATCAAACAATAAATCGTTGCCCGCAAATACCGTGAGCTCTTGTGAGCCTTCCGGCACGTACAAGCTCACACGGCCGTTCGTGTTCGATTGTGGAACACCGCCGACTTCCGTCACGTCGAGCTGTTCGCCGATGTCGAAATAGCCGTTCGAGTTGCCGTCCTGATACGCAACACCCGTGACGTATGCCCCGTCTTCGTTGCCCTCGGTTCGTGGCCGATTTGAGAGTGTGTGAGTCACCAAGAAGGATGTCGTCGGCGATCCGGACTGCGGATAGACGTCGATGTGTATTCCAATCACGTTCATCTGCCCCGAACCGTCCTGATCGGATCGCAGCAAGTTCTCCAGGTGGCCCAAAGATGTCGAGTTGACTTCGATGATGAAACCGAGCGTGATGTGGTAGGAAAGCCGCTGAAGATAGGCGTCCGAGTCCGCGCCGAATTCACTTAAAGAGTTGAAGGCAGAGTTCCCAACCCCGTAACCGATGTTCTCACCCCACGCACCGTTGCTCCATGGCCCAAGCACCGCTGCCGTGACGATGTCCGGGTTTCCGTTGATACCCGGTTGCGTAAAGCCGGGAAGGAATGCTCCACAACTGGAGGAACCATTCACACCGTACTGACTATGGGCGAAGCAATGGTTTTCCATCCAATCATTGTGATCGCTCGAACGGGTATGCAAACTGTCTTCCCAGCCCAACGGTCCAAGTGGATCACGACTGCGAAGCAGAGCCAGTGCTTCATCAAAGTGCTCCGGGAAGGATGAAAAGCTGATGCTTCGACGGATATCATCCCAGAGCGGATCGGTCTGGTCGTAACCATGTCCCGAAGTTGCGTTTGCGAGGGGGCCCGTCCCGTTGACCATTGCCTCGAGTTCATCCGCGAAACCTGATGGATTCGCACGCATCTGATTGATCAACTCCCATGCGTAGACCCCCATCGAGGCCGTCAGCAGTCTGCGGTCTTCCAGCCTTTGGAATCTGGAGAAACGGGAGAGCGAGCGTCGTCGATGCGCGGGCGACATGGATGGATCGGGCTCTTTCAAGAGGAACTGATAGGCGAACCCCTTACGAACCGTATCTTATTTCACGGCCCGGCGCCGAGAGAATCTCTTGCGAACCGACCAATTCCTGGATTTGAAGCGGGAGGGAGCCGCTGCCCCGCAGACTCCCTCCCTAACCTCAATACGGCCGAACCACCTCGTGTTTCGAACAGAACCGCGCTTTCGGCGACGCCCCATCGGAGGACTCGTTGATGGAACACGCTGGTTGAAATCGACGATCCAATTCGAGCCGAGGCTGGGCCGACCGCGAGGATTCTTTCATTCCAGATCGACTTTCACATCCGGGAATCCACCCAGATCGAATAAATCGCGGGTCGGCCTGTCTATTGAGCCTTCGGAACGGCCAACGTCGACAAGAAGCAGTCGGTAGTCAAGCAACGAATCCGGGACTCGTCGCCTCACCCACAAACCTGCATGGTTTATTTGCAAGTTTCGGACAGTCAAGATTGGGCGATCAATTAGCGTCGCCGATCGGCTGCATCCAATCAACTTTGACATGTTTCCATCGAGCGGAGCCGATGGGCGACTTTCAAAATCAGAGCTTTAGTTGACAAGACCGGCGGAGGGCGTGTCGGGGCATCCGATCCATCGTGCCAGCGACGACGATGTGGCTCGCCGAATCACCGACGGCCAAAGTTCAGCATCTTCTTCAAAAACTTGATCTCTCGTCGCGTCGATCAGGTGCCAGTAACCGGCGTCACGTTCCTGAGCGAGCTGCTCTTGGGTCCAGCCGAGGTGGCCGACGATCAATCGAAACGGCGTGGATTTTTCGCGAACCAACGTTTCAAGTAATTCTTTCCGGGCCGCGACATAGACGCCTCGACCCGCTTCGGCCTCGGCATACTCGCTCGCGCCGTGCACCGCCACCACCGGGCCCGATAGCGGACCGCCAAAGTGAATCGCACCCAACGACTTTGCCGCATCCGAAACGGTCTTCACGACAGGAGGAAGATTCGGCGAAACAGTTAGTTCAGTGGACGAAGAACCTTCGGCGTTGGGGCTCAATCGATTGGTCGGCGATGGCGACTTCTCGGCGGTCTCGCCCGCCAGCATCTTCGTCATCGTCGGCGGGGCTGCCATCGGACGGTTTAGAAGCACGGCAAAAACATGTTGATCGTCGTGATGAACGATCAAGCTGACCGAACGGCTGAGCAACGGGTCTCCCATCATCGTCGACGCGACCAGCAGCCGCCCAACCAATGAATCGTTTGTCTGCGATAGATTGGGGTCGTGCATTTTCGGTTCGTCGAATGGAACGAGTCATTTTTTTGGGGTCGCAGGCTGCCATACCGGCAGACTCATCCGGGCGCAACTTGTGTCCACTTACCGCCGCAAAGGCTGTGCCAACTTGCCGGGATTTGAGACAATCGCGTGAGCTGGCGGATCACCGACGCTGGACAATCTGAAACAATCGGCCGATCCGATTCGCCCGGTCGGCTTCGCCCGGTCGACAACGAAATCATGCCAAGTGAGAGTCAGGGAGCCCTCATGAGCCTCTACGAGATGCGGCGCAGCTACACGCTCGGCACGCTGCTGGAAAAAGACATCGATCCAGATCCAATGGTTCAGTTCCGACGTTGGCTGAAGGAAGCCGGTGGCGCCGAGATCCCCGAATGGGTCGAAATCAATGCGATGACCCTTTCGACGTCGGATGCAAGCGGATCTTTGTCCAGCCGAGTCGTTCTATTGAAAGGCCTGCACGACGAAAAATTTTGGTTCTACACGAACTATCAATCGCAAAAAGCGAGGCAGATGGCTGAGAACCAACGGGTCGCGCTATGCTTTCTGTGGCAGCACCTGCAGCGCCAAGTTCGCATCGAAGGCACCGTTGCCAAAGCGCCCCGAGAGCAATCAGAGCACTACTTCAACGCCCGGCCTCGTGCGAGCCAGCTGGGAGCCGTTGTCAGCGAGCAAAGTTCCCAGATCAACGGACGTGAGGTTCTCGAGACAAGGCTGACGCAGTTCGAGAAGGAATTCGAAGGGACCGACATTCCCTGCCCCGAGCATTGGGGCGGCTACTGCGTCACACCGAATCGACTTGAGTTTTGGCAAGGACGCGAAAGTCGACTACACGACCGATTGGTCTACGAGAAAGCGGAAATGGATGCGGATGATCCGCAATCAGATCGAACCGCTTGGCAAATTTCTCGTCTTGCGCCGTAAGCCTCTTGGGTCGCCTACCAGTGCTAGGAACTTGCGGGGCATCCACTACGATTCAGGAATGAGCAAACCTCTCCCACACTCCGACGGGCTTCCACAGCGTCCGGATTGGCTACAACGCGTCACCGTGATCGGAGTTGGCTTGCTTGGCGGCAGCCTTGGTTTGTCGTTGCGACGTAACGGCGTTTACGTGAAAGGTTGCTGCCGAAGCGACTCGAGTTGCAATGATGCAATTCAATTCGGAACCGTCGATGAAGCTTCAACCGACATCGCGTCGGCGTGTCGTGACAGTCAAATCGTCGTCATCGCCGCACCGGTCACCAAGATTGCGGAGTTGGCCGTTGCTGCAAAGCCTCATCTTCAGGAAGGTGCCATCATCACGGACGTCGGCAGCACCAAGACGCGCATCCTGAATGAGATCCGAACCTTGACGCCCGACTTGGGATCTCGCTTCGTCGCGGCGCATCCAATCGCCGGTTCCGAAAAATCGGGATGTCAGAACGCGAGTGCGACGCTCTTCGATCAAAAGACGATCGTCCTGACGCCCGACGCTGAAAACGATGATCGATCGGTCGGACGTGCCGAAGAGTTCTGGTTGCAAACCGGAGGCCGCGTCGTGCATATGTCTGCGGAGGACCACGATCAACGTCTCGCCTGTGTCAGCCATGTTCCGCACCTGATCGCTTCGGCACTCACGCTTCTGCCCGAGGAATCGTCTCACGTCCTCGTCGGTTCCGGTTGGGCGGACATGACCCGGGTCGCATCGGGAGACCCGGAACTTTGGACGGCTATTTGCGAACACAATCGTTCGCCGATCTTGCAACAGTTGGACCGCTTGATGGCGGAACTGGTTGAGCTTCGTGGACGTGTCGAACAGGCGGAGACCGGATCGCTTCGTACTTGGCTGGCCGATGCCAAACGAATCAAGGATCAAGTCGGTGACTGACCGAGAAACCCGCAGCGATCATCCGCTCCGAGTCGTTTCCGTTAACGACGACGAGGCCTTTTCATCGGTTTTGCAGGACCGCGTAGATTCGGCCTTTGATCAAGCGTCGGAAAACGATTCGGCAGAGGACTCCGACGTCTCGCTCGTCGAGGCTTCGGCAAAACTCTCGTCCACGGAGATCGCCGGTGTGAGAATCGCGCTGGTCGGTCGTTTCGGAAGCATGAACCGTCGGCAGGCGACGAATGTTCTGGAGTCGTTCCAAGCCAAGGTGCTCGACCTCGCGAAACTTGACCCGAGCCGCGAGTCACCGGAACACGGCTTGGATTGGATCGTGATCGGTGCCGAGGAATCCGTCATCGCGAAGGAAGACTTGCTTGCCGCTGCTTGGATCGATGCGGCCGCGCGAGGCGAAGTCGAAGTCATCCTGGAGACCGACCTTTGGCAACGCTTGGGATTGCTGGATGCCGAACAATCCGCAAAGCGGATTTACACCCCTGCAATGTTGGCTGAGCTGCTGAGCGTGTCGGTCCAAGTGATCCGGCGGTGGCATCGTCGAGGGCTGATCACACCCGCGATGACGCTGCACCGGTTGCCGTTTTTCGATTACGCGGAGGTGGCTTCAGCGAAGCGATTGGCCGGCTGGATTGCCGCGGGGGCGAGCCCCAAGTTGATCGAAAAACGCTTGGTCGAGTTGGTACAGATCTTTCCGGGAGTGCAGCGTCCGCTCGACCAACTCACGATTCTGGTCGAAGGCAAAGAAGTCTTGCTGCGACAAGGCGATGGTTTGATCGAGCCCGGTGGCCAGATGCGATTCGACTTTGACGCGGCAACCGAAGTGACCGACGAAGGCGAGCCCATCCTCGCGTTCGGGCTTCCGGACCAACCGCCGATGCTTCGCGGCGTGGCGGAATCGGTTGAAGACGAGTTGCTCCAGCGAGCCTACGCCGCCGAAGATGCGGATGAACTCAAGACGGCGATCGATCTGTACCACACGATCTTGGCGCGAGACGGCGCGCGTGCCGATGTGAATTTTCAAATCGCGGAGCTTCTCTACCGCATGAATTGTTTGCTAGCAGCACGTGAACGTTACTACAGCGCGATCGAGCTGGATCCGGAATTCGTGGAGGCTCGCGCGAGTTTGGGCGCGGTACTTGCGGAACTGGGGCAGCGTGAACTCGCAATCGCGGCGCTGCGAGGCGCGTTGAGCTTGTTCGAAGACTATGTCGACGCACACTACACGCTCGCGAAGGTTTTCGAAGCATCCGGCCGGGGCGACGAAGCCCTGCCGCATTGGAAACGTGTCAGCGAAATCGCTCCGCAAAGTCCCTGGGCGGCCGAAGCGAACGATCGACTGGACCGATCGATCTGAACCAGCCTTTTTTTCGCTGTACCACCGAGGTTGATGTGCACCGCATCGACCTGGGAAGCCGCGCAGCGATACGGTACCGTGATCATTAGGGCGTGAGACTTTTCGCGCCCGCAATGCTTTCCTCGATTTTTTCGGATCCGGATGGGCCTCTACGATCGCGATTATGGCCGCGAAGGCGCGGAGACACCTTGGGACCGCCACATGCGGTCGCAACGACCCAAAAGCATGACAATCATTCTGATCGTCGTGACGGTTGTCATCTTCTTCATCGACATGCTGACCTCCCAGCAAACGAAAGCGGGCCTGGATAGCTGGATGATCAATTGGTTTGGATGCTTTAAATCGACGTTGGTCGAGCCATGGAAGTACTTCCAGTTTCTGACCTACGGGTTTTTGCACGCGCAGGACAGCCTGATGCACGTCGGTTTCAACATGCTCGGCTTGTTCATTTTTGGGCGCGCCGTTGAGGAACGACTCGGCAGGGATGAGTTCCTCAAGTTCTATCTGATCTCAATGACTGCCGGTGGTCTTGTCGGTTGTCTCACGTATTGGGTGATGGGTGTGCCAGCAGGTGTCGTGATTGGTGCTAGCGGGGCTGTTCTGGCCACGGTCATCCTGTTCGTTTGCTTCAACCCGAACGTCACGCTGTTGCTGATGTTCGTTTATCCCGTGAAGGCATGGGTGATCGCGGTCGTCTACGTTGGGGCAGACCTACTCGGAGCGATTTCGATGTTGACCCGAGAGGCGGCGGCAGAATCTGGAGGCGGAACGGCGTTCACCGTGCACCTGGCCGGAATCGGTTTCGCGTTGTTGTATTTCTATCGCGGCTGGAATTTTCGATGGATTCGTTTCGGCAACTACTCCCAGTCCATGAAACGCTCGATTCGGCGGTCGAAGCTCAAGATCCATGACCCCGACGCAAAACTCCGGAAAGAATCTGAGGAGGTCGATCGGATTCTGGCTAAAATCCATGCGACGGGTGAGCAGAGTTTGACCCGCGCCGAGCGACGCGCGCTGGAGGCACACAGTCGTCGCCAACGAGAGAAACGAAATCGGTCTTGATGACCGAGCGTTCCTCAACCGCCACAGGTTTCCCGACCAACCCAGCCTGTTTCCCTCCCTCCCGCTGAAAATCATGAAATCCAAAACCAATCCTCTCGCACGGCGACAGTGGCTTAAACGGTCCGCCGCTATTTCACTGGCCGGCTGGCTGGCCGCTCCGCTCCGAAGCTGGTCAGACGATGCCGCGGAAGCGAAAACGGATTTGCCCTATCTGGACCGCATCGGACTACAGCTTTACACGGTCCGTGATCAGATGGCCAAGGACCCCAAGGCAACGCTGAAGGCCGTCGCCGAGGCCGGCTACAAGCAAGTCGAATTGATGAGTGTCGATGACGCGTCTCTGGAAATTGCCGCAATCGCACGTGACCATGGGATGCGGGTGCACAGCGCGTTTATCAATTGGAAGTGCATCGCGTCGCCGGAAAAAAACGACGGGATCGACGTCGCGAAGACCATCGAACTTGGCGAGCGGATTGGTTTACGTCACCTCGTTTTTGGCTATATCGACAAGCAGTCGCGGGGCACGGCGGATCAGTGCAAAGCCATCGCGGATCGCGCGAACGTTGCCGCCGAAGCGACGCGTGATGCGGGCATGCGAATGGCCTATCACAATCACTCCTTCGAATTTGGTCCGTTCGACGGCGGAAAGCAAAACGCTTTCGACATCTTCATCGAGCGATTTGATCCACAGCTCATGGATTTCGAACTGGATGTGTTTTGGGCCAAGATCGGTGGTTACGACCCCTTCGATTTGATGAAGCGGTTGGCGGGTCGCATCACCATGATGCACCTCAAAGACTTGAAGCCCAAGACGCCCGTCATCTTCGACGAAGGCAAGGTTCCCAAGGACGCGTTTCAAGAGTGTGGCGATGGTTCCATCGACATGCCTGCGGTCATGCGTTTGGCAAAGGAGATTGGTGCTCTGGAATGCCACGTCGAACAGGATCAATCGCCCGACCCGATCAAGAGCATCGGGCAGAGTTTTCAATTCCTTTCAAAAGCATGATTCGATGAAACGATCCTCCCCAGCCGTTCAGCCCACCTTCCCAAACCGTCGCACGTTCGGATTCGCACTTTCGTTCGCAGCCGCCGCCATGCTGGCCGGGGCGTCGGCCTCGGCTCAGTCACTGCAAGTTGGCAAGAAGGCGAATGACGGAATGCTGTCGGTGGGCGATCGCGCCCCGGACTTCGAACTCCCCGTTCAAGGCGAAAGTGGATTCGTTAGTTTGGACGAACTCGTCAAGGACGGACCGGTCGTGGTCGTGGTGCTGCGAGGATTTCCGGGGTACCAGTGTGGCTTGTGTAATCAGCAGGTCGGGGCTTTGCTGAATCGCACGGCGGCTTTGGACACATCGCTCGGCAACAAGCCGCGCCGTGTCGTGCTGGTTTATCCCGGACCGGAGCTCAATCTGGAACGCCACGCGAAGCAGTTCATCGGTTCGCGACGCGTTCCCGAATTGTTCGTGATGGTGCGGGATCCGGGTATGGAAATGATCTCACAGTGGGGACTTCGCTGGGATGCTCGGCGTGAGACAGCTTATCCGGCGACGTTTGTGATCGGTGAAGACAAGCGAATTCAATGGGCGAAGGTGAGCAAATCACACGGCGGCCGAGCATCGGCTGACGAAGTCATTCGCGCGGTGAATCAGCTGTAGGCGTGCACTAATTACTGGACAGATCCCAGCAAAGGTCGAGAGCTTGGCATCACGGATTTATATCGTCGGAATCGGCGATGATGGCGTTGAAGGACTGACGGGTTACGCGAAGACCTTGGTTTCATCGGTTGCCAAGGTCGTCGGATCGAGTTCGTTGCTGGCGTCGCTGCCCGACGAACTGCGATCGAAATCCGTTGATTGTGATGGCGGCCTGGAAGCGCTCTCGCGGTGTCTCGATGGATTGCCCGATGAACCCATCGTCTTATTGACCAGCGGCGACCCGCTGTTCTATGGCATCTCTCAGTATCTGTCCGAAAAGGTCGGCAAAGAGCGTTTGGAAATCGTGCCCCACGTCAGCAGCATGCAGCTGGCGTTTGCACGGGTGAAGGAGAACTGGGATGACGCCTACCTGACCAATCTCGCCGTGGAACCCTTGGACAGGGTCGTCGATGTCATTCGTTCCGCCGAACGCGTCGGCCTGTTCACGACCGAAGCCATCTCGCCAGCTGTCGTGGCGGAAGCGCTGCTTGATCGAAGAATCGATTACTTCAATGCATTCGTCTGCGAGAACCTTGGGACGCCCAACGAAACGGTCACGCAATGCGATCTCGCTTCCATCCGAGAACAAACATTCTCGCCGCTGAATGTGATGATCTTGGTTCGGCGGATGGGCGTCGCCGACCTTCCCAGCGGAACTCGGCATCGACGACTTTTCGGGAATCCCGACGACGCGTTTCTCCAATCGCGACCAAAACGGGGATTGCAAACGCCTGCCGAAGTACGCTGCATCGCGCTTGCAGAGCTGGAGCTTCGTAGGGATAGCATCGTGTGGGACGTGGGTGCCGGCAGCGGAGCACTCGCGATCGAAGCGGCAGCGATTGCCGAATCCGGATCCGTCTATGCGATCGAAATGGATGCCGAAGACTTCAATCTGATCGTGGAAAACGCGAAGAGCTTCGACGTACCGGCGCTGGTTCCGATTCATGGAAAGGCTCCGGCGGCCTGGAAAGATCTGCCCAAACCCAACGCCGTTTTCGTCGGAGGACGAGGCCGGATCGTTCCGGAACTGGTTGCCGGTGCCGCGAAAGAGATGGGCAGCGGCCGAATGGTCGTCAGCGTTTCCAGCCCTGACAACTTGGTGGCCGTGCAATCCGTGATGGAGCAAGCGAGCTTTCGAACGGAAGTCCGGATGATCAACATTTCGCGGGGCCAGCAGCAACTGGATCGAGTCCGATTTGAGTCGCTCAATCCGATTTTCTTGGTCGTCGGAGGCCGCTAAATTACGACTGGACAGTTTTTTGGGCCGTCGCCATACTACGCGGCCCAAATCGAAGCCAATTTTTCAGTAAATAAGCTCCCCGAAACATGCCAAACACAGCCAGTGCCAAGAAGCGGCTGCGTCAGAACGCGAAGCTACGTCTCCACAATCGTTCGATGCGTAGCCGTATGCGAACGCAGATTCGCAAGGTCCGCGAAGCGGTTGCTTCCGGCGACGCCGAAACCGCACAGTCCGAATTTCGTGTCGCGGTCAAGCGGCTCGATCAGGCGGCTGCGAAGAATCTGATTCACAAGAACGCGGCTGCAAGGTCGAAGAGCCGGCTCAGCAAGTTGGTCAAGTCGGCCGGTTGATCGTGACGAGATCTGTGAGCTGACTCGGCTCTCCGAGCTATGCTCCGGTGTTCGGTTTCTCCTCGTCGGATTCCAGCAAAGCCCTGGCGCGGTCTCGAATGATCGTCCGCCAGGCGTCGCGACGATTCTTTTCACGAAAGACTTCACGGATCAATTGAATCCGTTGCTTGCGAACGTCCTCTTCAAATTCGCGAAGGTCTTCAAACGGCAACCCGATCTGTTTCATCCAGTCTTTTTCTTCATCGGTAAGAACCGGTTCCAACGGCTCATCCGGTTCCTCTGGCTGTTTGGTCGACGGAATGCTTAGATCCCCGTAGCCGATAGCGAAGTCGGCGTCCTTCGCCTCGTTTGCGAACCCTAGCTCAGTCAACTTTTTACCGCAGAGTCGGCCGACAGTTGCGGCAGCAACATCACCCACCAGCAACTCGTCGCTGCGATTGCCGGCATAAAGAGGCCGCAAAATCTCCTCGTTACGGTCCAAGTAAGGGAGTAGCCGCTGTGCATCCGTCTTCTTTCCCTGCTTCGCAAGCACCTGCATGCAGCGGCAGAGAAGATCGGGGTCCGGGCGCAGATCAAGCGTTTCGATCGCGAGTGGAAAGGCAATCTCGAGATCCCATTCCATCGCGAGTTCCAACGCAGCCTCGCGCACTCCGAAATTGCTTCCTTTCATCCATTTGCTAACCATCTTGCGAAGCGGTTGCCCAAACGCGGGGTCTTCCTGAAGCTCATCACCGCGAACGCCTTGAAGGCT
>JBCCOI010000134.1:0-13979 GCA_039025515.1 Planctomycetota bacterium | reverse complement strand
GATGTCGGTCATCGACGCCTCCCTCGCGATCGGCCTCCTTTAGGAGCCTTTTTGTGATTCTCGATGTTGCTGTCAACAAGGATGGTAACCACTTCATTCCACGTCGGCACGACTCGTCTCCGTCGTGGTGTTTCTCCGTCTTCACCATTCTGCTCGGAACGTCGCCGACGAGAGCTCGAGCGATCGAAGTCACCGTCATTGGAATCGCGACTCTGCTTGTCATCGTCCTCGCGGGCCGAGCGTCCGCGACCACCTCGGCGGCCTCGACGGCGGCGACCACGACGAATCTCCGCAACTTCCTCATCGTCTTCGTGATCGTCATCGAATGCAGAAGCTCTGGCCGAAACGTCATCGTCATCAGAGTCGTCCGCTGATGCTTCGGTTGTTTCCTGATCTCGTTCGCGTCCCCGGCCCCTTCTGCCGCGACGTCCACGTCGTCTTCGGCTACGGCTGGGACCTTCGTCGTCGCTGTCCTCATCGGTTACGTCAACATCGAGCTCAGCATCGAAATCGGCAATCTCCTCCTCATCGCTGTCAATGCGATCGCGACCGGCATCATTCTTCTCTGGTCGTCGACCGCCACGCCGCCGACGCCGCGACCGGCCTCGTGGCGATTCGTCATCGGACTCATCTTCCGAGGCAGATTTTGGAGAGCTTTCACCTTCATCGATTCTGTCTTCTGAGAGCCGTTGACGCTCTCCTCTTCGGCGCCGCCGTCGACGCGGTTCGCCATCACTCCCTTCATCGCTTTCACTGCTGCGATCGCGGCGCGCCTTCCACTCGTCTTCACCAGCGGACTCGTCACCGTCACGTCCGCGTCGACCCGACCGTTTGCGATCGGAACGACCTCTTCCACGCTCCGGCGACGGGCGTTCTTTGACGGAAGAAACAACGACGGGAGCATCTGCCTCTTCCACTTCGTCCTTGGTCTCGTCATCAAAGTCTGCAAACGAACTGAACGAGAGTGGATCTGGCGGTTCACTGCTGACCGATTCACGCGACGGGCCTGACGCACGAGCGAACTCAGCGTCATCCTCTTCGTCGTCATCGGGAACTTCACTCGGCGTGATGTCCAACAGCTCGGCGCCGGGCTCGACTTCGTCTGCGTCGCCCGCAAGCTCGAGTTCGTCAGCGAAAGGGTCTTCCCCGAGGTCCAGCCCCAATCCGTCGCCGAAGCCACTCGCACTTTTCTTCGGTTTTGGCTTCCGCGCCGCTCGAGGCGTCAACTCTTCTACCGTCGCCGAGGACTCTGGACGCGGCGCGGGCTCCGCATCGACATCGATGCCTAACTCGCTGGCGAGTTCGCCCCAAGCCTGTGTTTCTTCTTCGTCGCTCGTTTCTTCGGCAACCAGTTCCTCGCCGGCTGCGTCATCAACGGGAGCTGGGTCGATTGCGGATTCCGCGAAAACTCGATCAGAACGACTCGGCTCGGAGTCTCGCTCCAGCAGCGACTCGACAATCGGCTCGTCTTGCGCAGGGGGCCCGCCGGCAGCAAGATCTTCAATCGCCGGATCAGGATCGTGAACGCCAAAGCCCGGAAGCGAAGAAGCCTCCACGCTGGTGCTGAGTGCCGCCATCACGTCTTCGGCTTCGATCGACTCACCGTTGCCGCTGTCCTCGGAAGCCGTTTCGACGACCGTACCCTGATCCGACTCCGCTTCCGCGTCGGTCGGCGAATCATGCGTCTCGGATTCGGCGGCTGGCGGAGGTGGTTCTTTTACTTTCGGCTTCTTTTCTGGGGCGGGTTCCGGAGGAGATGGCGTTCCGAGGAGTTTGGCTAGTAGGTTCCAATTATCGGACATTCAGGATTGATTCGGTTGAAAGGGATGGCTGGTGTAGCCGCGTTCACCGCCAAACCCAAGCGATGGGGACAGTGAAATGTCGCTCCGCGCTCGTGGACGGCTCGCGAAGCATAGGGGCTCGCGGATTGAATGGAGATGTGCACCGGAATGCACCTTGCCGGATCAGGTGTCGGGCGTGCGTTCCAGGTCGGGCTCTCGCTTCGGCATGGCGTTAGTGTTTCGCAGCGAAGCGGCAGAGACGGCATCACATCCGTTCAAGGCTTGTCGGAGAAAGACGGCTATTTCGTGCGGGGCACGGTCGTGCGGGGTCTGTTTCACCCCAACCGCTCGACTATATGTATAGCCGCCGGCGTCAAATTCCCCAAGGGGATTTCGGAAAGCCACCCGCTGAGAAGTTTTCGTCCCCCCAATCATCGCTGCGTTGCCTACGAGCCGCACTCGGAATGCCTCATTCACTGATTCCCCGCCATTCTGGCCCCCTTCGTCCCCTGATCGTGCTCGGGACGCGTCCCGAGGCCATCAAGCTTTCGCCCGTCATCCTGGAGTGCCATAAGCGCGAAGCCGTCTCGCCCATCGTATGCAGCACCGGCCAACACCGAGAGATGCTGGCCCAAGTGCTCGGCTACTTTTCAATCCAACCCGACATTGACCTGGGACTGATGCAGCCTGGGCAGACGCTCACCGCGCTGACCGCCCGCTGCCTCGAATCGGTCGACAAGGTAATCCGCGACGTGAAGCCTGACTGCGTCGTCGTTCAAGGCGACACAACGACGGTGATGGCGTCGGCCATGGCAGCGTTCTACCATCAAGTCCCCGTCGTCCACGTCGAGGCCGGGCTTCGGACCGGCGACTTGATGGCACCGTGGCCGGAAGAATTCAATCGACGCGTCGCCGGAATTGTCACGCGACTTCACTGCGCCCCGACCGAGCGAAGTCGCGACGCGCTCCTGCGCGAAGGCACGGTTCCGGCACAGGTGCGCGTCACCGGAAACACCGTCATCGATGCATTGATGCACACCGTCAAGAAAGAGCGTTCGGACGATCGACGTTGGCGTGACAAATATCCGATGGCACTCGCCGATCAAGTCGTCTTGATCACCGGGCACCGCCGCGAAAATTTTGGCGAAGGGTTGCAGCAGACTTGCCAAGCCATCGTCGAAATCGCGAAGTCGCATCCGGATGTGCAATTGATCTATCCTGTGCACCTCAACCCGAACGTCCGCGGACCCGTACACGAGATGCTCTCCGGGACCCCCAACATTCATCTTGTTCCGCCGGCGGACTACCCCGAATTCGTTTGGCTGATGGACCGCGCGTCGGTCGTCCTGACCGATTCTGGTGGCGTGCAAGAAGAGGCGCCCTCACTGGGCGGGGCCGTCCTTGTTACGCGTACGAAGACCGAACGACCGGAAGCCGTCGAAGCAGGATTGGCCGAACTTGTCGGTACGGATCGGCAACTCATCGTCGAAAGAGTTACCCATCACTTGGCATCGGCCGAGAACGATCAAAGGCCCGATCCCGCTACCAACCCATACGGCGATGGTTTCGCTTCCCGCCGCATCATCGACTGGATGCTTGAGTAAACCTACTCGGGAATGACTTCGCCGCGAATCAAGTCGTCGAATGTTTCCCGAGCCCGAATCAGTTTCGGCACTCCATCTTCGATCAGTACTTCGGGAGCCCGGTACTTGCCGTTGTAGTTGCTGGCCATGACGAAGCCATACGCGCCGGCGTTTTCCAAGATCACATAGTCACCGACGCGGCACATCGGCAGAGAACGAGAGTCGACGAAGCCGCCTTCTCTTTGCGTGAAGATGTCTCCCGACTCGCAAAGCGGCCCGCCAACAATTGCTTCAACCTGCTCACGTTCTTCCACGCCATGCCCGTCGGAGCCACAAACAGAAATCGGATGATGCGCGCCGTACATCACCGGCCTTGCTAGATCGTTGAAACCAGCGTCCAACAGGAAAAACAAGTTGTCGCCCATCTTCTTTACCGCACGCACTTCGGCGACCAGGTAGCCTGCTTCGGCGGATAAGAATCTTCCCGGTTCGATTTCCAGCGTCAGCGCGTGACCGAATTCTTCCGCCAGGCGATTCCGGGTCGCGTCCCAAAGCTCGTAGTACTTGTCCAAGTCTACGTAGGTTTCGCCTTCGTTGTAAGGCACAGGTAGTCCGCCACCGGCGCTCAACGTGGTGACGGTACGACCCACCGCACGTGCCGCGTTCTCCATCGCCGAGCAGACTTCGCTGAGATGCTGCAGGTCCGTTCCCGATCCGATGTGCATGTGTAGCCCGGTCACGGTCACGCCGTATTGGTCGGCCCGCAGAAGGCAATCGTCGATCTGCGAATGCCAGATGCCGTGCTTGCTCTGCTCGCCGCCTGTGTTCGTTTTTTGGCTGTGTCCGTGCCCGAAACCGGGATTGATGCGGAGCGTGACATTTGAACCAGGCCGTTGCTCACCAAGTTGCGAAATCATGTCCGGGGAACCGCAATTGACATGTAACCCATGTTCAAGCACCAGTTCCAAGGCGGCGGGCTCGAAGATGTCAGCGGTGTACACAATCTGGTGCCCGTCACTTCCATAGCCAGCCGCGAGTGCTCGGCGGATCTCACCTGAGCTCACAGCATCGACCACGACATCGCGTTTCCGCAGACGATCCAGAATGGCAATATTACTGCACGCCTTCTGGGCAAACCGAACCACATCAAACTTGCTCAGGTCGGAAACTCGCTCGTCGATCGGAGCGAGGTCATAGACGTAGAGCGGCGTACCGAACTTTTTCGCCAGATCGGCCACCGATTGGCCGGCGATGCTGGTTCGACTGGTGGGAAAACTGGGAGCGGAGAGGGATACCATGGGCGTGTTCCTGATCATGAGTTACCGTGAAAGCATTGTGGGCCGTCAAATATCAATCTGTCCAGACAGCACAGTTGCTCCCATTGGTTCGCGTCCGAGGTAAATCAAGCTTGCTCGACGGGCAGACGCTTCTTCTGAACGAAACATCATGCAGATCATTCACCACGGCGGCCACGAAGGCGTCACGGGTTCTTGTCACCAGCTCAAGTTTGACGACGGTCGGTCGCTTCTGATCGACTGCGGCCTCTTTCAAGGAGATGACGCTCGTCGCCATCCCGACCTTGGGATTGAGTTTGAACTCGATGGAATCGAGGCACTCATTCTCACGCACGTTCACATCGATCATGTCGGACGACTGCCGTACTTGCTTGCCGCTGGTTTTGAAGGCCCTATCTATTGCAGTCATCCGACCGCATTGATGCTGCCGCTGACCATGGAAGACGCGATCAAGATTGGTTTCACTCGCAAGCAGCGAATGATCGATGCCTTTCTTGATACTCTCGGCGCTCGTCTCCGACCGATCGATTACGGACAGTGGCACGACGTGATGGCCGATATTCGAATCCGGATGTCGCCCGCGGGACATATACTCGGCTCGGCGTACGTCGAGGTCGATCATCAAGATAAACGTGTTGTTTTCTCTGGAGACTTGGGAGCACCGCATGCTCCGCTTTTGAAAGACCCTGTTTCGCCGGAGCGAGCCGACGTCCTCGTGTTGGAATCGACCTACGGCGACAAGCTGCATCAAGGACGCGAAGATCGACAGTCAACGGTCGAAGCAGTGTTTCGAAAGACGCTTGAAAATCGCGGCGTCACGATCATCCCCGCATTCAGCCTTGGCCGTACACAGGAGCTGCTCTACGAGATGAACGGAATCTTTGAAAGACTCCATCGCGAGGAGTCCCGCGAGATCCTTCGTTCGGTGGATGTCATCGTTGACTCGCCCTTGGCGTCGCGATTCACCGAGATCTATGAGCAATTGCAACCGTATTGGGACGAAGAAGCTCAGCAAGTGCTGCATTATGACGATCAGCCGTTGGTCTTCGAGAATTTGACCACGATCTTGGATCACGAAGAGCACCTTTCAACGCTCGAGTACCTCAAGAAGACGGAGCTTCCTGCGATCGTGTTGGCCGGTAGCGGGATGTGCACTGGTGGACGAGTGGTCAATTATCTCAAGCAACTCATCGGATTGGAATCAACCGATGTGTTATTCGTCGGGTACCAAGGTGCAGGAACACCTGGTCGTGACATCCAAGCAGGACGCGACAGCGTCGAGCTCGATGGTCAACGCTTTCCCATTCGTGCGTCGGTTCATTCGATCAGCGGCTATTCGGCGCACGCCGACCAAGCTGATCTACTGCGATTCGTCTCGGGTATGAAGCGACCGCCCGGCGAAGTCGTTTTGGTACACGGTGAGTCTGGGCCGAAAGCCGCGCTTGCAACCAAGCTGAAAGAGCAAGGCATCGAAGTGAGATAGTCGGCGATTTCTCTGAAATCGCTCAGCCGTCAATTCGGGAGCGTGCCAAGAGCGATTTCGGAGAAATCGCCGACACTGGTTCGCGCCAAATTTACGGGCCGAGTCGTCTGAAAAGGTGATAGAATGCGACGGCGTTGTTGAAGTCGGTTGCTACTTCCCTCCATGGAGGTTTCTTGGATGTTCATTCGCAGATTGGGTCTCGTTGTATTCGTAGCGGCTTGCTTGGTTTCTCAAAGCGAGAGTCGTGCCGAAGATTCGCAAGTGATGCTGGCCAACGCTGAAATCACGTCTTCGAAAGACTCGGACAAGTTGATGGTCAAGATACGTCCGGTCTGGCCGCGTGCCTCCAAGGAGCCTGGCGAATTCCGCGAGGAAGACTACGTCGTTAACGTGCCATATGTCGAGCAAGTGGAACAGACTTACACCGTCGCGGTCCCATACACGACGAAGAAAACCGTCGATGGAAAGGAGGTTACCGAGACCGCGTATCGTCAGGAGCTGCGTACGCGAACTGTGCCGGTGCAGAAGATCCGCCCCGAAACTCGCACACGACGCGTGCCGACCGTGAAAACCAAAACACTCGCCTTACGCGATTTGACGTTTTCTCGACTCAGCGGAGAAGAAGTGTCTTCGAGGATAGCTGCGAAATTTCTTAAGGAATCCAAGCCAGTGCTCTTTCTCCCGGCCGCGACCAACTTCGCTGATCTGAAGCCATTCTTTAAACAGGATCTTTTGGTCCTCCAGCCAAACGCAAAGTGAGCCGCCATTATCGTCGGCGATTTCTCCGAAATCGCCTAGTTGTCCACTCGGAAAAACGATAGGAGTGCGATTTCGTGGAAATTACTGACAATAGGCCCTCTTTCAAACGCGCTCAGTTGTCGGCAACAACAACTTAGTATCGCGGGGTCAATAACTGTCGCGTTTTCAAAGTAGCCATCACGCCCCGGCGTGATGACACGAGGAAAATCGGGGCACAAACGCGGTAACGGGGGCGTGCTCTCGACTTCGAGCGAATCGTCCCGCGCCTTCCCAAAATCCGCGAAGGATTGATGACCGGTGACACTCGTGTGCTCTATCTCGCTTGGCTGGCATGCAATTGGGATGACGAGTCTCTCGAACCACCCGTACCCGCCGGTCTAGAGAAGCTTCCGTCGGAACTTGTTGAATTGCTTGATTTCTACGAGCTCGACTGCGATTTGCTCGATGCCGCCAACGAGCAATCTCCCAGACTGCCCATTCAAATCGACGGTGAGCCCGATGTTGATGACTGGCTAGCCAACCAAGCACCAAAGACGCTTCCTGCACTGATGCGCCGTGTTCTTGGAGATGACGCGGCGGCCGTCCGTGCAGAAGTCCTAGCCGACATCCGAAACCAGTCCGGCTTGCCCACTGAAGAGACTCGGCCGAGCATTTCCTCACTCGCCGCGTGCCGCAATGACGGGCGACTTGGCGGCAGTCCTACGGGCCACCCAAAGCAACGCCACGCGCCGGCAGTCTGGCGGCAAATCGGAACTTGCTGAGCCCGGCAACTTTGGCCGGTACCTCGGTCGTGCTCGACCTTCATGTGGAAGATTCGGAAGTAACCTTTGCAAAGGCCATTTCAGGGGGAGCAGAAGAGATCTATCCGCTGGCCGATCAGTTCTATGTTGATAGGGCAGGACGGTCAGCCTTTCAGGCGATGTTCAACGGACGTTAGAATCAGGTCCCAAGCTGTGAGCGGAGATTACTCTTGGGCAGGAAAGCAGCGGCCTTCGTTGTGCTAATGCTCGCATTGCATCGGTCCGTTCCCTGATTGAGTATTCGACGCGGTATCAAACTGTGTTGAAAGACCCGCTGATGCCCTCCAAGGCTTGCGGAGTTCGCCCAAACGAGCCGGCGTTGCATTAGACCGATCGTTCGGTACAATATTGGAATGCCTCCCGAGAAGATTTCCGAACGCGAGCTTATGCTCGCACTGACTGCCCTGTTCCGAGACCAGGGGTTTGAAGGTGCAACCTTGTCAATGATTTCGGAGGCGACGGGCCTGAAACGAGCCAGTCTGTACCATCGGTTTCCGGGAGGGAAGCAAGACATCGCTTTGGCCGTGACTGACTTCACTGAGCTGGAGTTCAAAGAAGTCCTTGCCCCACTTTGGGAGTCCGGAAACGTCAAAGCTCGCATTCGCAAGGTCGCTCGTAATCTTGGTGACTACTACGACGATGGCATGAAATCCTGCCTTGTCGATTCTCTTTCCGTTGGCAAAGAGGCGGATGGACGCGACATCATCGCCGAGCGTATAGCTGAGATTATGGAGGCGTTCATCTCCAGCTTCGAGGCCATTGCTCGCGAGTCTGGAGCGACTGCAAAAGAAGCACGCTTGCGGGCCGAGGACGCGGTCGTTCGATTCGAAGGCAGTTTGGTCGTCGCACGTAGCACTGGCAAAACGGATTCCTTCAAGAGATGGCAGAAAGACCTTCCCAGGATTCTCACCGGCGAGTGAGGGATCCACAGCAAACTCCAAATCAACTCGTTACCCAACAATCAGGAACATTAGAACCACTATGAACGAGATAAGTGCAGCGCAATCCAAGGCAATTGAGGATTTGATGGGGCTTGAAAGACTGCTGTGTCAAATGTTTCAGAAAGGCCAAGTCGATGAAGCCCTGGATTACTTGATGGTCGATGCTCTTGTCTGCCCACCTGAGATGCATGCGATTCGCGGGCGTGACAACCAAAAGGCGATGTTCAAGCAGTTCCTGGAGATGCCCGGCGTCGAGCTTTCTTGGGAGCCGATCGAAGCACGTGTGAGCAGTTCCTGCGACATGGGCTATGTCTACGGAACCGTAGACTGGAAGCTCCCTGAATCTGATGCGGTGAACGGAAAATACATTTCCATCTGGATGAAAGAAGACGGGGAGTGGAAAAACGCCGTCGAGATTCGCAACTCGAATGGGTGACGAAAACGCATCCTCCAGAGGTTGAACCTGGTATTCGACTTTCGTAGAAACGCTTGCACTTCCTTACCCACCCGACTGCATGCAGCGTCGCCTTGGTCTTTGTCCTTGGCTACCCAACTACTACTCGCGATTCGACTTCGCTCCGGCCGGCGTGCAGGACTTCGACGCTCCATATCCCATCTTGCCCAAGAATGCCGATGCATCGATGGTCAAGGAGCTACGACCGAGAGCGATCGAAAGCAACGAAGGAACTGTTCTCTGCTGCACCGCTCTCGACCACCCTCAGTGTTGGCAAGAGTAGAGTTCAGATCTGCACCATTAATCCCGGGCTGTTTTCCACAGGTTTCAACCACCGGATGTATGACACACTTGACCAGTGGTACGATCCCAAGAAGAACTTCACGAACGAAACGCCGATTCGCGAAATTCAGGAGAAATTCAGGGGCGATGACCTTGAATACGATCCTCAGTTGATGATCGACCGAATGATCGAAGTCCTTCCGATGGAACATCACGACTTCCGTACTGTTTGCCCTGACGAAGTGATTCCGGGATGCAAGGAATACCAAGAGAAGCTCTGGGATCTCCAAGTTTGATTGACAATTTCCGTAAGCACGACATTCAATCCCGTTTGGAGGAAACATGAAGAACGTTTTTGTGATCAACGCGCACGAGGAGTACGAGTTCGCAAAAGGTCGGCTGAATCAAACGCTGGCTGGGATGGCGATCGATCATCTCCAACAGTCAGGCTACGAAACTAAGCTGACGACGATGAAGGATGAGTGGGAGGTCGATGCGGAGATCGAAAAGCACATCTGGGCGGATGCAATTGTACTGCAGTCACCGGTCAATTGGATGGGCGTTCCTTGGAGTTTCAAGAAGTACATGGACTTTGTGTACTCGTACGGAATGGACGGTCGGCTCTGCCAAGGCGATGGCCGAACTCGCAAAGATCCAAGCAAGCAATACGGCACGGGCGGAACATTAGAGGAAACAAAGTATATGATGTCTCTGACGCTAAACGCACCGGAGGAGTCCTTTCATGATGAGTCGCAAGTGTTCTTCGGCGGTATGTCTGTTGATGACCTCTTCCGCCCAATGCACTTAAATTTTGCATTCTTCGGAATGCAGCCACTTCCCACTTTCGCCTGCTACGACGTTATGAAGAATCCGAACGTTGAGACGGATTTTGAAAGCTATCGAGAACATCTCGCGAATTGTTTTCCTCGAGCCGAGTAGCTTACCAACCACGCAATGATTGTTGGCTCAGGAGTGGCTCTCGTTGCCAACGGAGCCCGTTCTTTCTCGACCGGAAACATGACGGAATCGGGTGGCATGTCTCGGTAGTACTCGCCGGGATGACCGAGAGACAAATTGCCGGGTCTTCCTCGGGAGAACCCTGTTTTCAGCATGAATTTGGTGCGATCGTGAGTAGCACCACGAAGTGCTGCCGGCCATGCTAAAACGGGTGTGTCGAGATCACCCAGCTCAAGCTTGGGCGCATTGGGGGTAGACCAGTTTCGTGCGACAACATCGACTTCTACTTCTTGTCATGCCTCCGATAGAGCATTGCAATGGGCTCTGAAGAATCAATTTTTCTCTCTGCAATAAATCTGCCCGCTGACGAACGTCAGGCATACGTCCACAAAGCGTGCGCCGGTGATTCTGTGCTACGCGAGCGCCTTCAAGCCTTGCTTGCGGCGCACTACGATTCTGAGGGAATACTTGACCTTGCTGAGACTCAAGGTGTCGAACAAAACCAGAGCCTAGCATTCGATGGGCAGGAGATTGGCCCTTATCGATTGATCAAGAGACTTGGCGAAGGCGGGTTTGGAGTTGTATTCGAGGCCGAGCAACTGCAGCCAGTGCATCGACACGTTGCTCTAAAGATCATCAAGCCCGGTATGGACTCGCAGGCGGTGGTGGCTCGATTCGAAGCAGAGCGTCAGGCGTTGGCGATTATGGAGCATCCAAACATCGCGAGAGTGTTCGACGGCGGTGCGATCGACGACAGGCATCGGCCATATTTCGTTATGGAGTTGGTCAAAGGAGTTCCCATAACGGACTACTGTGATGATCATGCAATGCCGACGAACGAAAGGCTAGGGCTATTCATCGCAGTCTGTCGAGCGGTCCATCACGCGCATCAGAAGGGGATTATTCATCGAGACATCAAGCCGAGCAATGTCTTGATTAGCGAGCAGGATGGAAAGCCACAAGTAAAAGTCATCGATTTTGGAATCGCAAAGGCATTGCAACGCAGTTTGACCGAACAGACCGTCTGTACGCAACAGGGGGCAATGGTCGGAACGCCGCAATACATGAGTCCCGAGCAGACCGGCGTGTCGGGATTGGACATAGACACACGAAGCGATGTCTATTCGTTAGCTGTCTTGCTCTACGAATTGCTCACCGGGACAACTCCGGTGCAGACCGACGCATTGAAGGATGCCAACTATCAACAGGTTCAAAGGATCATTAGCGATCAGGAGGCGATCAGACCCAGCCAGCGTTTGCGAGAGCTATCAAACAAGCCGAAAGTACCGGCAGACAATCGTAGTACTCAAATAGAACAGCTAGTGAAACGAGTTCGTGGGGACCTGGATTGGATCACGATGAAGGGTTTGGAGAAGGACCGCGATCGTCGGTACGATTCAGCCAATGAACTTGCCAACGACCTCCAACGATTCTTGGCCAACCAGCCAGTACTGGCCGGGCCTCCTTCAGTTACCTACCGATTGCGCAAATTCGGGTTGCGAAATCGTAACCGATTGGTGTCGGTGGCCGCCCTGGTCCTGTTGTTTGCCGCTGTTCTGGCAGGCCTACTCAACAATCAACGTCATATTCGACTGGCACGACAAAAAGAGATTGCGCGATTAAACAGTTTTCTCGATGAGGCCAATGCGGCTTTGGTTGCTGCTGTTGAAGATGCGACATCCGACAAGCAATGGCTTACCGCAGAGATGCTAAGCCGTCAAGTTGAAGGCTCCGTCAAGACCTTGCGGTATGACAGTCAAACTGTAGAACAAGCGTTGAACTTTCTGGACCGCTATAAGAAAGCCAACCAGGACAGAGAGTTCACAATTTCGATGGAGAATCTGCTGATTGCAACGTCGATCGAACAGGACATCAAAACGTGGCGGATCATGGAGATGCAATTTCGAGAGATCCTCGTGAAGCGGGGGTATGACGTACGAGAGTTAACTTTTCAAGAAGTGGAACGTCAACTCAAGGGGGATCGTAAGCCACTCAAGGTTACCGATGCGTTAGAGCTTTGGTTGGCGACACGGATCAAAATCTCTGATGCTGGCGGAGAGAAAATCTCGAAGGGTGAGATCCGAGGTTGGACCGGGGCCATGTGCGTTGCCGATCCGAATCCGATGCGAACAGCGATTCGGAAGACTATCTTCGGTACAGTAGTTCCAGAGGAAGAATATTTGTCGGCTGCGGTATCCTCGGATGAACTTGGTGTGGCATGCGCACGAAAACTCTCTTGGTTGGCGATTGCGTACGAGATGGTTGGCGATTCAGATCGGGCAAGCGAGATTCGAGTATTTGCACTGTCTCAGCATTCCGGTGATCTGGTTCTGAATTTTGAGTACGCAACTCTGTTGATGGGCCAGCAGAGTTACGATGAGGCAATTCGGTACTACATGCGATGTACTGCACTGCGGCCCAGGGCGGTCGGGGCCTGGAGTGCGTTAGCGAAAGCATATGCTTGCAATGGTGAACTTGAGGCTGCCTGCAAAACGGTAGAGAAAGCAATCCAGATGGAACCTAGAAATGCATCGCTACACATCAACCTCGCAGGTTGGCAATTGGCACTTGGACGCTTAACTGACGCATGTGAATCTGCTGAAACCGCACTTTCCCAAAAACCGGGCTTGTTGTCGGCTTTGCGCATCGTCGGCAGATCCCGAATGTCGTCAGCAAGCCGCTGAAGGCGAAGGCAATTAAGTTAGGATTGCAGCGTGGAGCAAATTACAAAAATTCTGAACCAGTTGGATTCAGGCGATTCCAACGAGGCAGACCAGCTCCTTCCTCTACTGTACGATCAGCTACGGCAGCTTGCCGCCGTGAGACTGAAACATGAGCGTCCCGATCACACGCTCCAGGCGACTGCTCTGGTACATGAGGCATGGCTGCGAGTCGTCGGTGACGATGATAAGGACAAACACAAGTGGAATTCGCGCGGGCACTTTTTTGGTGCTGCTGCGGAGGCCATGCGGCGCATTCTGATCGATCATGCGAAAGCTCTGCGAGCCGAAAAACGTGGAGGGAACCACAATCGAATCGAATTAGAAACGTGGAACCATCCGGCCGCATCGCAGCCGGCAACACTACTTGAGCTTGACGATGCGCTTTCGAAGCTGGGTAAACAGGATCCCGTCAAAGCCGAACTAGTGAAGTTACGTTTCTTTGCCGGCCTAACGATACGAGAAGCTGCGCAAGCACTGGATATCTCCACAGCTTCTGCAGAACGCTACTGGGCCTACGCCCGCGCTTGGTTACATGTCGAGATCAAGTAGGCCAAAAAGCTGGGCACTCTAGGAAGTTAGTCGGAGCTTCTAGATTGGCTTCCCAGGTCGCGGGATTCTCGGCCATCTCCTGTATCGCGGTGGTGTCTGAAGAAATTTCGGAATCGCTGATGGAAGAAGTGTACGGAATCCGCACTGAGTCTTGGCCGTCATTCGTCCACCGAGCCCAGCCGCGTGACTTTCGTCCGAGCTGGTGATACCTGCCCAGGCTCACGTAAAACATGGCTCATCCGCAGATTTGGTGGGTGAGTTCCTGATAGGTTTCGCTTGCAATCAAGACGGCGAGACGCTTGTTCGGGCTCTGCAAAATGGGGCCGCCCCTGTTCGCACCACCGTCACATTGGCCTCAACCTGCTGCGCAGG
>JBCCOI010000133.1:0-14010 GCA_039025515.1 Planctomycetota bacterium | reverse complement strand
TTTTTGTGCATGGAATTGGCGGCGGCAAATACGATCAATTGGGTGACGAGATCAGTCGCGCGTTTTGGTCGATCGATGAGGTGCCGTCGTTTCTCGTGACTTCGGCAACCGTCAGGTTGCCCGGACATCATCAGTGCGATGAATATGAGATTGCGTCACGGATACGTGCCCTCCGTCTAAGACTTCGGGAGCTTGAATTTCATCCCGAGCGATTCCGGCACGAGGTCAACGAGCTGCCCGAAGCATTGATGGAGAAGAAGGATGAACTGCTTGGAGCCATCCCGCCACGCGGTCGTCGCGCAGATTGGCACCAAAGTCTGGTTGCCACGAATCAGTCATTGTCGGCTCATCTTGAACCCCTACGACGAGCGACCAGTCAAGAGATCGATCGTCTTCGAGACGAGATGCCCAATGCGGCTCTGTGGTCGAGCCGCGAACATTCGTTTTGCCTCTACCCGCTCCAGTATCTGCTGGAACAATTCGAGTCGATGCTCGCGTCTTAGAGGCCTCATTCAAGAATCATGTCGTCAACCGTCGCGCCACCGGGAATCATGGGCAGCACGTGCTCTTGATAAGGCACTTCGACATCCAACAAGTATGGCCCCGGATACTCGATCATTTCCGTAAGCGCGCCTTCCAAGTCGCCGCGATTCTTGACGGTCGCCGCGCCACATCCGTAGCCCTTCGCGATTTGGACAAAGTCGGGATAGCGGTCCGAAGCATATGAGAAACGTCCGGCACTGCTATTGCCTTTCGCTTCGTCGTGATGAATGGGGCCGAGGTAGGTGTGGGCTCGGTTACGATTCATGAACCGATCTTCCCACTGAACCACCATGCCAAGGTGTTGGTTATTAAGCAGCAGAACTTTCACGGGCAACTGCTCGCAGTAGCATGTCGCCAGTTCTTGAATGTTCATTTGGAAACTGCCGTCACCATCGATGTCGATGACCAAGGAATCCGGCAACGCGGCTTGAACTCCCATTGCAGCCGGTAGACCGAAACCCATCGTTCCGAGTCCGCTACTCGAATGCCAAGTGCGAGGTTTGCGGAACTTGTAGAACTGTGCAGCCCACATTTGATGCTGCCCAACACCGACGGTGATTTGCGTTTCGCGATCCGAAGTGAGATCGCTCAACGTGCGAATTGCATGTTGCTGCAAAATGCCATCGAATTCTTCGTCGTACTTGAACGGGTACTTTGCTTTCAGTTCCGAACAGTGTTGCCGCCAAGGATCGATATCACACTTCGTCACCGTTCGGTTGAGTTCGGTGAGCAACTGTTTCACGTCGCCACGAACGGGGAAGTGCGCTTCTTTGTTCTTGTTAAGTTCGGAGCCGTCGATATCAACGTGAATGATCTTCGCGTCTTTTGCAAAGGCCTCGACTTTACCGGTCACACGATCATCGAAACGCACGCCAAGGGCGATCAGAAGGTCGCAATCGCGAACGGCATAATTCGCATAGGCGGCACCGTGCATGCCCAGCCAATCGAGCGAACATTCATGCTCCGGCGGGACGGAGCCGATTCCCATAATGGTTGTCACCGTCGGGATGCCCGTTTTCTGGATGAATTCGCGAAGCTCTTCGCTTGCGTGACCCAGAATGACGCCGCCGCCTGAATAGATTACCGGACGGCGTGCCAATTTGATCGCAGCGGTGATCTGCCGGACGGTCTCGTTCGGGACTGCGGGCGGAACCGGTTCGTAGCCGGGCAAATCCATCGCCGGGTTCATGTCGACCGTCGCCGAGTCACCCAGCTGAACGTCTTTTGGTAAGTCGATGAGGACCGGCCCAGGTCGGCCGGAACTGGCAATGTGAAACGCTTCTTTCAAGACCCGCGGCAAGTCATGGATATCCGTCACCAAGTGATGATGTTTGGTGATCCCGCGGCAGACTTCCACCATGGGTGTTTCCTGAAACGCATCGGATCCGATCGCTCGAGTGGGCACCTGCGCGGTCAGGCAGACCATCGGCACGCTGTCAAGCTTCGCATCCGCAATCGCCGTTACCAGGTTGGTCGCGCCGGGGCCACTGGTCGCCATGACGACGCCGACACGCCCAGTTGCCCGCGCGTAGCCTTGCGCCGCGAACGCCCCACCTTGCTCATGGCGTGGCAAGATCGTGCGAATGGAATCGCCGAATCTCGTGAGCGCCTGGTGCATCGGCATGCTTGCCCCGCCCGGATAAGCAAACAACACGTCGACGCCGTGATCGACGAGCGACTGGACCACGATATCGGCTCCGGTCATCACGCGTTGTTCGGCGGTATTGGTGGCGTTTGCAGTGCTCATGGAATGGAAACTGGGTTCGAATCGGGAAGACGGGGAATCGAGGTGTCAGCGTTATCCGAATCGGCTGAATTCGGATGCCGGGAAAACTGACATTTACGTGGGCCGGAGAACTTCCGACGCTAGACACCAACGTACGGGTAAAAAAGCGTCCGCGAAGGGGGGGGAAGATCGTGCGAGTGCAGGCGATTTGACATCTCCGCGACCATCCTTAACGTATGTCGCCCCCGAAACTTAGGCAATGCGAAAAACCGGCGTCTGGAATGAGTACTTGGCTGAATTTGGCAGCAATCGCGGTCGCCGGAGCCGTCGGTTCACTGTGTCGTTATGGGCTGACAATGGCAGCCGTCGCGATTCCAGGCGGTTCCACCATGTGGGGGACGACCGTCGCGAACTTGCTCGGTTGTGCCATGGTTGGCGGGCTCACTGCCCTTGGAACGCCCGAGAGCGAACCGGGGCAACTCTTCATGCTGGCGCTCCGTGTCGGGTTTTTAGGGTCACTGACCACGTTCTCGGCGTTCGTCGCAGAGGGTTCGGTGCTGGCGGAGTCAGGGCGGTGGGGCGGTGTTTCTCTTTTCTTCTTCGCAAATCTCGTGCTCGGTTGGTTGATGATGTCGGCGACTTCGCATTTGGTGACAAGGTGGTTTCAGGCATGAAGTTGGTGAAGGAAATACCTGCCAAGGGACTCGGAAACAGGATCCATTGTCGGCGACTGAACGCCTTCTCGTTCTTCGCCGTTGTCTCTTTGTTGCTTGCGCCGCAAGTTATCTCAGCACAATCGAAGCGATCGAATCCGAATTCGCCGTTTGCGGGTAAGCGGGCTTCATTGCAAACGTTGCCGCCGATGCAAGCGCTGCCAATCCCTACCGAACGGGGACGGACCGCGTCGGCGCTTTATGCGCCGGACTATGTTGACGTGGAAACGCTCCGTCAGTCGGCGTCGCTGCACGCCGTCGCATTCGGTGATTCAAAGAGAGGTGTCGCGGTCGGCCAACACGGCTGCATTCTGACATCGGGCGACTCCGGAGCTTCTTGGGAAATTGTCTCCGTTTCCGTTCATTGTCCGCTACTGGGTGTGGCTTGGGCGGATGAAAAAACCGTGATGGTTGTCGGTGGCGGGATCGACTTGGCGACCGGAATCTCGCGCGGCGTTGTGTTGCTGAGTCGTGATGCCGGCGTGTCATGGGGACGGCTTGCCGAACACGAGCTTCCTCGCTTGAAACACGTTCAGTTCATCGATGGACGTTGGCTTGCAAGTGGTGATCCAGATCCGGCAACGGGTCACAGCTACTTCGAATCCGGTGACGGAGGAAGCCAATGGCAATCCGTTGCTGAGACTCGCATCGCCGCAGAGCCCGCGCGATACCGGCGATGGGTCAACGACTCCGTCGAGTCCTTGCTAAGGCGCACCGAGGCATTGGGAACGCCGTGGATGGTTCGTGACGTTTGCAAAGTCGGCGAGCGAAGCTTGGTCGCGGTCGGTGACTTGGGCAACATTTTTCAATCCACCGACCAGGGAAAGACATGGTCAGCATCGAGGCAAGAAAAACGCAGTGCGATTCTTTGTCTTACGGGTGATGTCGATGAGATTCCTTGGGGAATGCTGGGCCGGGAATCGCTCGAGAATCGATGGCAGACGCAGATCTTGGTGTGCGGAAAGTCGAAGCAGCCTCCACCGACACTGCCGCAAGCCGTTGGCTACGCAGGTGCGCGATCTGTGGATCATGCGGTGGACGGTGATGAATCCGTACCCGAGCAACTTCGTCGTTGGATTGCGATCATTCGTCCGCCGGTTATCGCGATCGATGAGTCGATGTCGGCTGCAATGCGAGCCGAGCTGACTCAGTTCTCAATCGAACAGGGAACAAGGGTGGTGATTGGATTCGAGAGGCAGCATCGCGGGGATGCACTGCTGCATGACGGAGCGATACTTACCGAATGCGGTGCACTTGTTGGTGACATTGAGTTCGACTGCCGATTCGCAGTGGATGCAGGTTCAGTCTTTCGCGACCACGATTCATCAGCAAGTTGGCTCGGCTTGTCATTGGTTCACGGGCCCGGAAACGACTCCGTTCGCGGCAGAAGCCTCGCCACACGCCTGGGACTTTCGGACGAATTCAAGTTGCCGCCGCGTGTTCGCCAAAGCTCTTCGCGGCGTGTCCAAGTGCTTCGAGCACGGTTGAAACAGCAATCGCAGATCACAGAAGCCATCGAACACCCGCCATCGACGTTGGGTCAATGGATCGACCGCATTGCTGTTGAGGATCGTCAGCGATTGACTTGGATGATGTTATCAAGGGCGGAGCACCGTGAAGCGATCGCCAAGCTTGCACGTCTGACTCATGAACGCTTTCCGCGGCAATCGGCGTCGCCGCTATTGAAGCTGCGATCCGCGTGTATCGAGCAGAGTGTCGAGCACGATTGGTTGATTCAAGGTCAGCCAACCATTCGAACAACTGCCCAGTTTGGCCGAGCGAACGCGGGAATGCCGATTGACCAAGTCAGTTTTCTTGCGGATACGACTGAGTCACAGATTTTGGTACCCAATGCCAGCGGTCACGCTGCGGTGGTTTCGCCATTTCAAAGAACTCACGCACCGCCACCCACCTCGGCTGTTCCGACTGCTGAATCCACGCGTCAAAGGTCCGCGAAACCGTCTGAGTCTTCGTCCGGGATCGATCTTCGGTGGGAAATGCATCCGGTTCGACTGATCATGGAGCATTCACTCAGTCAGGCGAACTGGAACGAATCGAATCAGGGGAGTGACGAGCCACAAGTGCAGGACGTTGAGATCGCCGTTTCCGAAGATGTGGAAGAGGAAGTCGAGAGCGAGCCGGACGCAAACAACGCACGGGTTCGCGATGTACTCCTCGACGCCAATCTTCGTCGTGTCGCCGAGTCCACATCACCGTGGGCGATGCTACTCAAGTCGACGTCGCCGCAAGTCGTGCGTGCGGCGAGGGCGGAGCATCCTCCGAGGCTGGATGGGAAATTTGATGAGCCCATGTGGATGCGTTCGGATGCGTTCGCACGTACGCGAACGCAAGATCCGATTCAAGTATCATTCGCGTATGACGATCGCTTCTTCTACATCGCGACACGGCAAAACATGGCAGCCCTCAGCCCAAGGCCTTCGGGTAAAGTCACGGGTAAACGCGATAGCGATTTGACAGAGGATGATCGACTGGCAATCGGGTTCGATATCGATCGTGATCTAGTCTCGCACTACGAACTCCAGTGGACTGCTGATGGGCGAACGCGTGACTTGATTGATTGATCATCAGACGGACTGGAATCCGACTTGGTATGTCGCAACGGCACAGGAGGATGGCTGGCGGACGACGGAGATCGCCATTGAACGACGAGCGTTGATTCCACGCTCGGCAGAGACCGAAGCGGCATTTCCGACAAAGCACTGGTTCATGAGAGTTCGCCCGCTCCGCGCCGGTCAAGCCGATTTCAAGGAGTGGATGCCAAAACCGTCAACCAGAATTCGCATCGATTTACCGTAGCCGTCGGACTCTTACTTCGACTCTCTTTCTTTATTCTCGATTGCCGTCCTCAAGGCCCGTCGCGCTCGGCTGAGGCGACTGCGGACAGTTCCGATCGAAATCTCCAGAACTTCTGCGATCTCCTCGTAGCTGAACTCTTCCATTTCTCGGAGTACGAGAATGCCGCGGTGTTCATCCGTTAGTGTTTCGATTGCCTCGCGAACCAGTAAAACGCGTTCATCGCGTAGCAGCGATTCATCAACTTGGTCAGAATCCGCTGCGATCTCGAGCCCGCTCTCCTCACGGAATTGATCCAGCGAAACTTTCGCTCGTTTTTTCCGCCTCCGTGTCAAAGCGTTGTTGAACGCGATGCGATAGATCCAGGTGAAGAATTGGCTATTTCTTTGAAACGTGCTGAGTTTCAAATAGGCCCGAATGAAGGTCTCTTGGGCTACTTCTTCGGCCTCTTCCGGCGATCCGGTGACCTGTAGCATTGACGCAAATAAGCGGTCTTGGTTTTGGCGCACCAGTTCAGCGAAGGCCGATTGATCACCTGCGAGTGCCCGATCGATTAATTCGGGCTCTTTCGATTCTCGCTTTCCGCCCAATCCGCTAGATCCGATGGTTGCTGAAAAACGCCAAAAACTAAGTGATAGGCGTTCGGCGATACCGGCACCGAACAACACTCCCGAAGGATTGTAGACGGTGCGGATTGCAAGCACACGCGGGCGGTCGCCGGAACAAGGCAGCGTCGCTGTGGGGCGCCGAGGTGCGAACGTTTCCGGCCGGGCTCGGAGAGCCCCGATAGCACGCCTGTGCAGGCGATTGAATTGCCAGGTGAAACTGAAGAGCCGTGCGTGGGAAACCACAGGCACGGCTCGGAGTTAGGGATATCACAGGCGGCTGCAGTGAACGGAGGCGTCGGCTGCTCTTCGCGAATTGAAAAAAAACTTGTGAAAGGTTTCTCTTCGAACCAGCTACCTGCCTGCAGCGATCAGTTGGTCGACTTTATCCGAAACCACCACTTGAGGAAAAACTCATGCGCCGCCCGAGAACCATTCGCTGCGAACAGCTCGAGAGCCGAAAGTTATTCGCCGCGAATATTTTTCAGCAAACCGAAACGCTACCAATGCTCCAGGAAGCTGCGCTGGCCGGCGATTGGGCCTCGCAGTCAGATGTATTGACCTTGGAACTGCACACCAATCTGATCCAATCCGCCGGTGATTTGGATGCGCAGAAGGCGGGAACGCAGAGCATCATCGCCATTCTTGTTTCTTTTCAATCATCAAACGAAGTTGAATCGGGGTTCTTCGATACCGTCGTCACTCAAGTGACGGACAAAGAGATCATTGATGCACTCAACAACGGAACACAAGTGGTCACCGGCGATCAGGATTCGCCCATGATCACGGGCCGACTCGCTTCGGATACGACGATTTTGGGCACACTGCAAGCATTGGATGAGGAGAACGATCCTACGGTCTTCGTCAGTGGGCTTCAGATGATCCCCAACGTCGGTACCGGAAGATATGACGTCGTTTCCGCTGAAGACTTTGCCGTTTGGTTCAATGAACACGCGCCGCTCAACGGAAACACAGGTGCTCTTGTCTTTGCCCCGGGCCACGTGGATGCTGCGTTGGTGGACTTCGAAGTTTAATTGATCATTCGAAGTATCTTTAACGCGTTACGTCGCCTCCTAAGCGAGCGGCGTCGGGCGGCCATAGAAGTAGCCTTGAGCGAGGTGGAATCCGATTTCCTGACAGGACTTCGCCTCCGTCGAGGTCTCGATCCCTTCGGCTAACGCCCGAATGTTCAAGTCGCTCACCATCTTGACGAGAGTTTCGAGCATTCTTTTGCGGGCGTCGTCGGCGTGGTCAATTGCGTGGATCAACGAGATATCAAACTTCACGTAATCAGGACGTGATTCGATCAACTCGGCCAATCGTGCCTGTCCTGATCCGAAGTCGTCGAACGCCAGTTCAATCTGTAGTTCTTTGACGGCCGCCGAAAGTTCTTTCATCACCTTCCGGTTGGTGACACTTGCTTCGTGAATTTCGAGGACGAGGTCGGTGTTGCCCGACATCTGCCTGACTTTGACGAGCGATTCGATCAGCTTTGAAGAGTCTTCAAGTTCCTTCGGATGCGTGTTGACAAACAGCTTGGGGCTGGAAGGCAGGTCGCGTCCGACGCGAATACCTTCCCATCTCAAGAGTTCGCTCAACTCGACTTCCAAATTCAGCTGACTGGCCGCGTGGAACATCGCCGCCACCGACTCTAAACCGAATACGCTTCCCCGGCCGAGGATCTCATGTCCCAGAATGGATTCATCATCAACATTGACGATCACTTGAAAGTGCGGCCGCACCAGTTTTTCGCTCATCATGCGATCGAACTGAACGAGAGCCAGAGCTTCGTCGCACACATTTCGAGCGATCGTGCCGGCAGACTGTCCCATCGGTGATTGTCGCAGCACGCGGAAGGGTGCCTCGGCGAAGTGAATCAAGTCCTCTTCTTCGACGATGACCTCACCTTGGATTCGTTCGCCGTTGACGTAAGTCCCGTTGGTACTTCCGAGGTCCGTGAGGAACAGCTTTCCCTCGCGTACGGCAAGCGTCGCATGCCGTCCACTGACGGTATTGAACTGAAGTTTTAGCGAAGACCCGGCTTTCCGCCCGATGGTGAACTCTGGCTCATCGATCGGTAAATGTCTCAGCGTATCTCGAGGCTCCAGTGCACCGGAGAGAAACCAGACATCTCCGGCGCCCATCGTGCTCTGGCGAAGTCGATCTAGTGCTGAACTATCGATCGAAGACATGAATTTGGATTGGGGCGGAATTGCGTACGGGTGGATCGGATGTCAGTCGTGAGGGTCGACGGTCATCCACTGGCCGGGAGCCTCCAAACTGTAGGTTGCGTTTAGCGACTGACACTCGCTTTACCAGATTTCTTCCCCCCGGACAGTTTCTATGGGTCATTCGAATTAATCGGACAGCCCTCGACAATCTGCGGCCAAGGGGTCGACGCCGCAGCAAACAACTACCAACACCTTATCGCCTACGCCTGCCACAACCTCTCAGGCAAGCTCTTGCAAGAGAGTAGACACGATAAACGTACGGTCTGAAGCCCGTTGATGCCTAAGTGCAAGCTAGCCTTTCGATGACCATGTCCCCTTCATTTGCTCGCTTAATCCAAATCACCACGCCGATCGTCATGACCACTGCGATCCACGACACTCAAGCCGTTGATGCGGGGCTGCTCGGCAGCCTGCTAACGGACGACACATTTTGGCCGGCAGAGACCCAGTCGATCTCGGAAACGGGCTTGAGTGATTCATTTACCGAAGGACTGATACTCAAGTCCGTCCTCAGTGTCGGAACGATGAGTGGCCGAAACCTCTCCGAATTCATCGGTCTTCCCTTCAAAATCATCGATCCGCTCTTGGACGCAATGAGATCCCGCAAGATGGTCGCTCACGTCCGTCCGGCGCCATTCAACGACTATTACTACTCGCTCACGGAATTGGGTCAGAATCGCGCGCAGACGCAGATGAAACAGTGCAGTTACGTTGGTCCCGCGCCGGTGCCTTTGTCGGACTATGTGCTGAGTGTTGAAGCTCAGGCAGCAGGACTTACGCCGGTAACGCAGGACCAGCTACGCGACGCACTGTCAGAAATCTCCTATCAAGCTGACTTGTTGGACTTCCTTGGCCCGGCGATCAATAGCAACACCGGGCTCTTTCTCTTCGGCGAACCCGGTAATGGAAAGACGACCATTGCACGATGCTTGACGCATTGTCTGGGTCAGGAGATCTGGATTCCGCATGCCATCCTCGATGACGGAAACCTGATCAAACTGAAGGACGACGCCTTCCACAGGCCTTCGCCGGTGCCCGAAAGCCGAGGAAAAATCTTGAAGGCGCAAGAATGGGACCGGCGCTGGATCCGGATTCAGCGCCCCACGGTGATGGTCGGTGGTGAACTCGTGATGGACAACCTTGAAGTCCGACACGATTCCCGAAGCAACATCTGCGAAGCCCCGCTGCAAATGAAGAGCAACTGTGGTTGCTTGCTGATCGATGACTTCGGAAGGCAGCGCATCGCCCCAGAAGAGTTGCTCAATCGCTGGATCGTTCCGCTCGAGAACAAATGCGACTTCCTCACGTTGCCGACAGGGAAGAAGATCAATATCCCATTCGAACAGATGCTGATCTTTTCCACCAACTTGGATCCCAACGACCTGGTCGACGAAGCATTCCTGCGGCGTGTTCCCTACAAGATCTTTGTGGGTGACCCATCACCCGCGGAGTACCGGCAACTCCTCAAGCAGGTCGCCAATCAGATGGGGTTTCCCGAAACGCCGGAGGCCGCCGAGTTTTTGCTCGCCTTTTATAAGCAGCAGGAGCGCAGCCCGAGACGGTGCCATCCACGCGATCTCTTGAAACAAGTCGAAAGTTTCTGCCGCTATCGACAAGTACCACTCACCATCCGGCCCGAGTATCTCGACCGGGCCTGCCGCAGTTACTTCAGCAAGCTTTAGTCGCACCCACCGTCGATCACATCGCGCCGAGTTTTTCGAATATGTCGACCGTCCACTCCAAACGAATTCAAGCTGGCTACGAACCGATCAAGGGTTATCGGCTCGAAAAGCGTATCGGGCGTGGCGGTTACGGCGAAGTCTGGCGGGCGACGGCTCCCGGCGGTCTAAAGAAAGCCGTCAAGTTTGTTTACGGCCAACAAGACGAACGACGTGCCGAACAAGAGCTTAAGTCTCTTGAACGCATCAAAGGTGTCCAACACCCTTTCATTCTCACTCTCGAACGTTTCGAGCTCATCGAGCGTCAGTTGGTCATCGTGACCGAACTGGCGGACGGTTCACTCGAAGACATCTTCAACGATCACCGCGAACGTGGAAGCTGTGGTATCCCGAGAGACAAGCTGTTGCAGCACATGCGAGACGCCGCCGACGCGCTCGACTACCTCCACCAGCTCTACCGACTTCAACACTTGGATATCAAACCTGCCAACCTGCTGATTGTCGGGGGGCGCGTCAAAGTTGCGGACTTCGGACTGTTGAAGGATCTGGGTGATGTCGAGTGCAGCGTGGTCGGTGGATTGACACCGATCTACGCACCACCCGAAGTGTTCGACGGCAAGCCGAGCATGCACAGCGACCAATACTCGCTCGCTGTGATGTATCAAGAGCTGCTCACCAGCACGCGTCCCTTCAGCGGGCGCACGATTGCTCAGCTCGCAACGCAGCACGTTCATAACGCTCCGAACTTGAAGCCGTTGCCACCCGGTGATCGTCCCTGCGTCGCTCGGGCACTTGAAAAGTCGCCCGATCGTAGGTTCTCCAGTTGCTCCGAGTTCGTTGAGAAACTGTTTCAACCGACCGCTTCGCTTTCGGCGAGTTCAGCGAAAGCGGAGGAACCGAGTGAATCCGCACCGAAGCATGCAGTCTCCAACCTCCCCGAAATCTCCGATTCGGAGGAGTTGACGGATATTCAGAAGCAGTGCCACACGCTCGTTGTTGCGTTGGGTGGCACGGGAGCTGACTGCCTGAACCAGATTCGATCGCGAATCTACTCGCTCGGAGCGGCGTCACCAATGACGCTTCACAGCGTTCTGATTGATACCGATCCGGTCACCACGCAAACCGCCGTTTTGATTGATCCGACCGAAAACGTGCCCCGTTGCCGTGTCGTCGATGCGAGACTTCGAACGGCCGGTGAATACCGAGACTCGGGAACGGAACGTTTTCAATCGATCTCGCGTCGCTGGATTTACAACGTTCCCCGCAACCATCAAACGGGAGGCATGCGTCCGCTCGGTCGGCTCGCGCTCATTGACCATGCAAAAGAAGTCAACGCCGCGATTCAAGACTCAATCGAGGATCTCCGCGAAGGAGTGAATTCCGGTGGCACGGTTCGTGTCTATGTTGTCGGATCGCTGACAGGTGGAACGGGTAGCGGAATGTATTTAGATGTCGTGCATCTGCTGAGACACTTTCTGGATGAAAACGCCTTTGAAAACGTCAACATTCTCTCGCTGTTGACAACGAACCGCTTCCAAGGTGATCCGTCTCGTCCGCTTGCATTGCACGCGACCAGATCTTCGATGAAGGAACTGGCCTTTTTTCTTAAGCCCGGCAACGGGTACCCAGGCGATGAAGGTGCCGGTTGGCCCAGCGTTCCCGCAGCACGAACACCACTTCGAGATGCTTACGTGGTCGCACAGGGAGTTGCCCCGGGTGCGCCCAAAGCGTTGGATTCAGTCGTAAACTATCTGTGGCACGACGCAACGGTGTGTGGCGAATCGTTCGAAAAGGGCCGTCTACAAACGGCCGAGGACAGCGATCAACATCCCGTTTCGGTCCGGACACTCGGCGCGGTGGAGATCGGAAACTCGTCGGAGCACCAGGCAACGCTGCTTTCGCCGACGCTCGCAAAGACACTATTGCTGCAATGGCTGGGTGACTCCCAAGACCAGACGGAGGCTCTCAACGGTTTCATCAACCGAGTGACGACGCGAAACGATTTGAATGCCGACGCGTTACTCGAGCATGCGGAATCGGTGCTCGCGGAACTCCGTGGAAGTCTCCGCAACTCCTTGATGGAACATCTCAAAACGCTTGACCCTTCAATTTTAAAAGACATCCCACGTCTTCGTTCCAAACTGACGAAGTTTATTACGGAAAGCATCGACCTCGACCAAGCCCAAATCGTAACTGACCAAGTTGCTCGACAGATCGAGCGAGAGCTTAAGACGAGGCTGTCGGACGAAAAACTGAACTACCGAAGCGCCATCAAGGCTTTGGTGCGTTCCCAGCAGGAGGCTTCCGAGATTCGAAAATCTCTCCTCGAACGCAGTGACCGTCAGTTCCAAGAAATACAAGAAGAGCATGTTGCACCTTCCAGCCTGATTCGGCCGCTCGCACTACTGCGTCGATCCTGTGATATCGGACTGAGTCTGGTCGACGTCGTCGCCTCACGTGTCGCCGCCGCGATCGCAACCGATTTGGTATCGCGTTTTGGGGAAGTTGCGGACCGATACCGGGTAGTCGTTGATCGTATCCAACACTGTGTGCAACTGGTCAACCAGGACTGCTCGTGCGGAGAACAAGGGACGCTGCACGGCGTCTCCGAAACGATGCGGAATCAGTTCGGCCGCGTCGTCCGCGAGTTGCATCGGATGTACGCCGCGGGCCAGCGCATGAAGTGGTGGGGATTGGAGGAAGAGTTTCACCCGGATGTCTTAGTTACCAACTTGACAGAATCGGCAGCATCGTTGATTCGCCAGTTCACAAATGACAACAACACGTCGGCAACGGCGCACGGCGGAACAACGGCAAGCCTTGATCGGCTCCGAGACGTGGCCGGGTCGTTGAGTGATTCGACCAACCCGGTCAAGCACGAACCGACAGAAGCTCGAACCACATCGCTGACTCAGACCACCGAACACTCCTCCGTCACACAGACCCACAACTGGATTTCCGATGAAGACACTCCGGCGCTGACTCTGGATGCGGCGGTAGAAGCGGTCCGTCCACCGTTGCTGGAATGTGGCGGTTGGCAGCGACTGTTTCTGCTTTGCGGGACTGCTGTCGAAAAAGAATCACTGCTGGCGGAATGGCCCAAAGAGGAAACTCAACCCGTCAACGCACTCGTCGGCCGCGGTGCGATACCCACCTTGATTCATGAGGCGGAGGGCATCGAGCTTTCACGTGTGCTCGACTGGCTTGATTCTCTGACCGGCGATGACGGAAAGATCAGCGCAAGACTCGCGTCACGCTGCGACGTCGAATGGTGACGCCGAAGGCCATCGGCAGCGAGTTGACTCAAGCCGCCTCACCAACGGCGCGAGACGGCACTCCCTGGATGACTCCATCCTTCATTCGCCAACACACGTCCGCACCGGCTGCGATCTCGTCATCATGAGTGATCATCAGTATCGTTAGTCCGTCGTTGCCGTTCAGCTCGTAAAGCAACTTCAGGATATCGCGTCCCGTTTCTGTATCGAGATTGCCGGTCGGCTCGTCCGCGAGCAACAGCCTTGGATCCGTCATCAACGCCCTGGCAATTGCGACTCGCTGCATCTCACCACCGCTCATCTCATTCGGCCGGTGCGTCGCGCGATGGAGCAAACCCACGCGATCCAGCATCGCTTCGGCGCGGCGTTTCCGTTGAGCCCGCGAGCGAAGATAGCTCCAGAAACTCGTCCCGATCATCGCCGG
>JBCCOI010000132.1:0-14054 GCA_039025515.1 Planctomycetota bacterium | reverse complement strand
TCGCGTCGACCGGCAAAGTGGATGTTGCGACGTATCGGTTCACTGAGCTTCGAGTTCGGCGAGATTCACATCTCCGGCCATTGCTCTCAACTTGTCCATTGCCCTTCGCTCGAGCTGACGGACGCGTTCCTTTGAGACGCCCAGCCTATTGGCGAGGGCTTGGAGCGTATGGACTTTCCGGTGCGCTCCTAGCGAAAACCTTGCTCTGATGATGAACTTCTCGCGTCGATCAAGGTCATCGAGCATCACACTCAATCTGCTGCGAAGTTCGTGCCACCGCTTCTCGCTAATCGCAGATTCTCGGCCTTCGTCTGTCAAATCCAAGTCCATATCCTGAAGGCCTCCGACCGTTTTCTGCCGCTCCTGTTGCTTCAACACCACCGTTCGGTACGAGTTTCGACGAATGACCTGCGTTGCGTAGGTACTGAATCGAAAACCGCGGTCGAAATCGAACTTTTCAACGGCTCGGATCAACGCGACGATTCCATCGCTCAACAAGTCGTCGAAGCTGTTATTTGGATTGACAAACTTCTTCACGATCGAAAAGACCAACCGCAGATTGGCTTCAACGATTCGATCGCGGTGCCATGCCGCCAAAGCGAGCAAACGGTCAATGAGTTCCAGCCGTACTCGAGAGGGACGGTTCGGATTGAGTTGGCTGCGATGAACGGCCGCTTGCTGCAGGAGGTAATTCATCCGCTGGAAAAGCATTCGTTCTTGCTCTGGCTTCAGCAACGGTGCTTCACAGAGACGTCCGAGGTGAATCGGCATGTCGATGCCGCTGCGACGAATGGCAGCGATTCCCAGTTCGGCCTGTCGTGGGGCGAGCTCCAGTGATTCCGCGAACAGAGCTTTTCCGAGATCGGATTTAACGAAGTCCGTATTGGCGATGAACGAAATTTCCTCACGTAGACGTCTCTTGGTGAGCGACTTCAGCTCATCGCTCGTCGCATGGTCGAGTGGAATCGCAAACTGGTCGGCTTCACGGTTGGCGTCGGCCAGTTCAGCCGCTTTCAGCCAACTGGGGCGTCGGGCACGAATTTTCTCCCCCGCTTTCTCCTCCGCCGAATCGCCCTTCGCAATACGTCCCGTTGGTTTCGATGAAGTTGTTGGCATGTCACTTTCCTGAGGGAGTTTCGACCGACCTGAGCCGCATCATGAACGATCTTTCCGTTCAAAACGTTCATAAGGTATATCGTTTCTTCGGGCCCCCGCAACGACCAGATGCAAAAATCGAAGAATTTTTCCTACAAGCCCGTCGGCAGGCCAACCACAAATGGGATTTTTTCGAGCAAAAACAGCTTGGCTGAGACCGATTTCTCGATACTGTCAGATGTAGGCATGAACGTTTTGCACGAATTTCTTTGCAAGGCGATCGTTCTGAACCGATCAAATCCTCTGGGAAATGGCAAAGTGCCGGACAAACCCGCCCACTTTTCACCGAAAGACGTCGCGGAATCGCTCGAGGTGAGCGTTTCGTCGGTGAAGCGTTGGTGCGATCGCGGAAAGATCCCTTCGATTCGCACTGTGGGCGGGCATCGTCGAATCACGTTGTCGGGACTTCGAGAGTTCTTGGAGGCGACCGGGCAAACGCTCTCGAATCCGGGCGCGCTGGGTATCGATCCGGTCGATCTTGTGATCGGTACGCCCAAAAAGACCCGTCACCCGTCGGTGCGTGGCGAAGGTCGACAGCCGATCCAGGCCGAATTTCGTGCGGCGCTGGCGGCGGGCGACGAGGCCGCTTGTATGGATTTGCTGCTTGAGCGGACCAGACAGGGATTCAGCAAAGCCGAGGCCGCTGAAGATTTGATCGCAGATGCGATGCGCGGGATGGGAGACGCCTGGGATTGCGGGGAGCTTGAGGTATATCAAGAGCGTCGTAGCTGCACGATTTGCACGCGACTCATTTCGAATCTTCGCGAATCCCTGCCGGATCTGGACGAAAGCGCCTGTGTCGCAATCGGCGCCGCGCCGGAAAGCGATCCATATCAATTGCCGACGGCACTGGTCGAACTCGCTCTGCGTGAAAGCGGATGGAACGCGACCAATTTGGGAAACAACTTGCCGCTGGCGTCGCTGATCCAGGCGGCTCGTGAATACGAACCTCGGTTGCTTTGGTTGAGCGTCACTGCGATCGATGATCCAGCACGCTTCGTGCGTGACGAAAATAAGTTGGCAAGTTCTCTCGGCGAGGACGTGTCGTTGATCGTTGGTGGCCAAGCTCTCGATGACGGCCTCCGTCCAAAGCTCCGCTACACCGCACACTGTGACGGTTTGCGTCATCTTCTTGAGCTTGCTTCTATCTTGAAACGAAACGTTTCCTGACAAATTGATTTTTTGGGCTCAAGTGTCACCGCTTCAGCGTTGACATCGGCTCATCTCTGGGCCTACGTTTGTGGCGGTTGTGTCGGCGTCGGGCTGATGCGTTTTGTTCCTCGGAGCCGCGCTCGTCATGAACCGTTTGAACCTCGCAGCATCTTGGAACTCTGCAAATGCAGAGTCCGATCGCGATCACGGGTCGGCTTCGAAGACCAGCAATGTTGTTGGAAGTGGATTCAACGGGTTTGACAACCTGTGGGAGACCTCTTCGCTGCAGGCACAAACATTCTTTGTGCCGGTTCACTACGAGCCCAACTACGCCTACCCGCTCATCGTTTGGCTTCACAGCGACGGCTTTAACGAGCATCAAGTGTGCCAAGTGATGCCGCACATCAGCACACGCAATTATCTCGCGACGGGCTTGCGAGCCGTGAAAGCTGCCGACTCCGTCGGTCACCGTTTTTGTTGGGGCACTGGCGTGTCCGCGATGGAAACTGCCGAATTCAATGTCCTTGAGGCTGTCCGTAGAGCACGCGAGCAATTTTCGGTCCACCCGGATCGAATCATCCTTGCGGGCTATCGCGAAGGCGGAACGATGGCAAACCAAATTGCGCTGCGTCATCCGGACCGCTTCGCCGGCGTGATCAACCTGGGAGGTCGCTTCGAGTTGCCCTCAGCGGCTCTTGCGAGCATCGAAACACTGAAAGCGTTGCGTCCTCGAATGCTTTGGCAACATTCGCTGGAGGCTCCCTACTATGATCCGGTCGCGATGGCCGAACAGATCAAGCTTGCCACTGAGATCAAGGCAAGGGTCGACGTCAGGCAATATCGAAACGATGATGAGATGAACACTGCGGTCTTGAGCGATCTTGATCGCTGGGTCATGGACCATGTGGTCAATGCGACCACGCAAAGTTCGGTCCTTTGGGATTCGAGCCCGACTGCGTTCTCCGACAATTAGTGCGAAAGCCAGCACTCGATTAGGGTCGCCGAGAGCCGAGTTTCCCTCGGCAACCACCTTCAACGAATTCAAACGCCCGCCCACCACCGTGCCCACCGATTCTGCCCCAAGCGACTCCGCTCGAAAAATCCTCATCGTGGATGACGATGCCGAAATCATTGACTCGGTCAAGTACGCGTTGGAGGGTGAAGGATACAGCGTGGTCGTCGCGCGAGATGGGAACCAGGGCCTAGCGCTGGCCGAACGAGAGTCACCCGATTTGATCATCTTGGACATGATGATGCCCAAACGAAGCGGATTCCTCGTCCTTGAGAAGCTTCGTAGGGCTGCCGAGCAGATGATGCCAGTCATCATGATTACGGGCAACGAAGGCAGCCGACACAAAGCGTACGCGGAACTGCTGGGCGTGAGTGACTACATTCGCAAGCCATTTCAGATGGATAAGCTGCTGCGAGCGGTTGAGAAGCAACTCTCAGCAACATGAGCAAGGCCGATACGAACCGCAACTGGTGGATCCTGGTGGCCTGCACCGGTGCTCTGGGAGTCGCCTTTGGTGCGTTTGGAGCTCACGGATTAGGGACACTGCTGGCCGATTCGGGCATGGAGGTAGAGAAAGTTGCCAAGCGAGTTTCGCAGTTCGAAACGGGGTCGCGGTACCATCTCATCCATGCGGTCGCAATGCTTGCTCTGGTGACCGGTCGGCCGATCAGAGGAGGCGTTCGCTTTTCAGTCATCCTTTTCGTGCTGGGCGTGATTCTCTTCAGCGGGAGTCTCTATGTTCTTGTGCTCTCCGATACTCCATGGCTAGGCGCGGTCACGCCGCTCGGCGGGCTCAGCTGGATCCTTGCTTGGTCTTCGCTCGCATTCGCCGGGGAAGCACGTGCAACGTCGGAGCGTGAGCACTAGTGTGTTGTCAACGCTTGGAATAGGTCATCCGACTTTCTTTCCGCAGGGCGCTCGGAGATCGAACAGACCAAAGATCTCTTCACGACTCAGTCCGATGTTGTTGCCGGTCGAAGTCGAGCGGTTTTCCGAAAACAGTGTGTCGAACATTTCTCGCTTTTGATCGAGCACGTCATTGATGCGTTGCTCGATCGTGCCGACGGCCATCATCTTCGTTACCGTGACTGCACCTGCGGCGCCGAGCCGGTGTGCTCGGTTGATGGCTTGATCCTCGATCGCCGGATTCCACCAACGATCGAACAGAAAGACGTACTCACAGAACTGGAGATTCAATCCGACGCTGCCGGCCCCGTAGCTCATCAGAATCACGTGACGACTCGGATCGTTCTTAAAGCGATCGATGACCGATTCGCGTTCTTTCTGCGGGATCTGACCGTGATATTCCATCGGCCCAAACGGCTCGAGGGCTTTTCGGATTCGTTTCAGACTTTTGACCCATTGACTAAAGACGATCGCTTTCTTTCCACTCGCTGCAACCTCTTCCATGTCGGCGGCGAGCCGTTCCAATTTGACGCTGCTTCCGGTGACCGGATCGAAGTTGCAAATCTGCTTCAGTCGTAGCACCAACTCAAACACGTGCTGAATCGTGAGTGACTGCTCCAGGTTCTCCAGGTGAACCACGCCTTCGTTTTCAGCCGCCTCGTAGGTCGACCATTGCTCCGGAGTCAGATCCAGCTCCGCATCCCGATACAGCTTTGGGGGCATGTCATCGAGCACCATGTCCTTTGTCCGCCGTAAAATGAAATCGCCCGCGTGCTTGGCGATTTGATGCATCGGCATGCCTGGTTTCAGGTAACCCGGCGACAAGAATTCGAAGATCCCCACAAGATCATCGGGACAATTTTCAACGGGAGTACCCGTGAGCGCCCAAGATCGCGTTCGCGGAAGTTTTCGCACGACCTGACTGGTGGTACTGGATCGGTTCTTAATCCGTTGTGCTTCATCCAGTACGACGAGGTCGAAGTGGAGACCACCGTCCAGCACCGTTGACTCGTCACGCATCAGGAGTTCGTAGTTTGCGACCTTGACGGGTATCTGCGGCGAGTTCCATTGAAAGGAGCGCTTCGCCGAGTTTCCTTCGATTGCGGCGATCGGTATTTCCGGCGCCCAAACGCTGAACTCGCGCAGCCAATTCGTCACAAGTGGCTTGGGACAGACCAGCAAGACGCTGCGAACTTCTCCGCTACAAAGAAGCAGCCTGATCGTGCTGATCGCCTGCATCGTTTTCCCCAAACCCATCTCATCCGCGAGGACGCCCGCGTAGCGTGGGAAGAGAAACGCCATCCCGTCCAGCTGATAAGGAAAGGGCTCGAACGGAAAGCTCAGTTGCTGACCGCCGACCAACAGCTCTAGCGGAGGTTGCAACAGATAGAAGAGGCGGTCTTGAAGTTTAACGATGTCCGATGGAGGCTTGATGCGATGATACTTGGGACGCTGACCGGATTCGGTGCGTGTTTCTTTCGATTGATTCTTTGTGCGGGCCTTGCTGGTTGTGGACGTTGGCACGTCGCTCCAAGGGGCAAGCCATTTCTCTGAGCCGGGAAAGGCGTAGCCGCGCACCTTTGCGGTCAATTTTCGAGGCCTGACGGGAATGCAAATTGGCTCGATGTGATCGAGTGTGAGTGATGTCAGTTCGGCGACCGGCGCAGACTCTTCTCGCGACCAGCTGGCATCATGATTCAAGCTTGCGACGAGCGACGGCGCCTCAACTTTTTTCTCCGTCCGAAGAAAGGCATTGAATGACTTCATGCCGCTTCGTCCTGCTGCCGCGCTAATTGTGAATGCGCTTCCTTGATGGCTTCGCGAATACGTTCGAACGGTTCAATCGGATCCGGGAGGTCACCGCACGACTGGGCAATATCCCGTGATCGATCGAGTTGTTCAATCGCTACCAGAAAACTCGCTCCCACGAAATCGATCGCCTCGTATCCGTCCAGCATGTCACCGGTGATGGGGCCTTCATCCTCTTCGGCGGCTTGCCGAACGAGGGCGAACGGACAGTCAGCCACTGACTCCGCGTCCAAGACCTCGATTTGGTCACAACAGAGAATCGAAGGCTTGCATCGACACTTTTGAATCAGCGCTTTCGAGATGACTTCCGCGATGAGGTGGCTACGAAGCGTCGGACCAAAGAGGATTTCATGAGTCCGCGTCGGTCGGACCGGAAGCGTGCACTGAAACTCGAGCGGCCGGCCAACGTTGTCAAGGACAAGCAATCCTCCGGTCCAGCCGTTGTGTTCATGCCGGACCACCGTGAGGTAACCGATTGACGGTGGCTTTTTGTCTGGAGAGACCTTCAAGGACCTTCGTTCCTGTTCACAGATTTCCGTTTCGCTGCCCAACCTCAGTTACCTTCGGCGGACCGAGTCGACGGACTTTAACGGTCGTGACAACAGGAGCAGGGGATGCCGAAAATGTCAAAAACGTCCGAAGTACCGATTTTGATTGAAGCCCGCTCCGTTTTTTGCCGGGCCCAGGACGAAAGATTCACCGATGCAAAATTTACGGGTTATACTCATCGTTTATTTCAATGCGGTAATGCTTTATCCGCGGCAGTCACATCGGCTGCCCGCAACTTTGTGAGGATTTGTCGCCAATGTCATCTTTCGATCAAGAGCCACTTTCCCCGGTATTTCGAATCGATGTCTCTGCAGAAACTGAGGGCGAACCGCGGAAGAGCAAGGAGCAAATCATGATCGACTTGCTGAGACACCTCGTCGCGGGCCAGCAGCAACAGAACCAGCTCTTGGAGCAGTTGATTCAGCAGAATAACGCTGCGAACGAGCAACGCGTTAGCGAACTGCAGCAGTGGAAAGACGCCAATCCCGATCTCGCGCGGGCGTGCCGGAGCGCCGCGGAGACTCTCTCTCGGGTTCAGACTCGTTTCCTCGACAACATGACCGAGGAAATTGTTGACAGCGAGGATTCACTGGAAGAGAGCGAATTCATGCTGCACGAATTCGTCGATCGGTTCGGTCCTCGTTTAGCGCACCTCAATGGCGTGCTCCAGGTGCTTGCCCAACTTGGCAACGGTGAGTCCGGCCAGATCAACCAGGCATAAAGCGATTTGGCCTATGATTGCCCCGCGACGCGCAAACGTTGCGGTGGCCTCTGTGCTTCTCAGCGATCGCTGACCACGGTCCCGAAAGTCCTCGATCGCGAATTTCCCGATCGTGAAAGTTTTTGTTCGTTTGGCCCTGGATTGATCGCCAAACACGCAGAGGTACACTTGCCGGGCCGTGTGTCGCTCAATTCTCCTACGTCAAACGTAAAAGATGGATATGAAGGGAAGACCCGTGGGAACGTTGATGCCGCTCCGTGGAGGCATCCTGCTCGTTGCGATAACGCTGTCTTTCGCGCTTACAGAAGATGCTCGCGGGCAGGGTTATACGCCGGACCATCCAGAAGTCGTTGAGATGGTCGACCGCGGGCTTCTGTTTCTTGAGAACGCTCAGTTTCGCTCGCCCGGCGAGCAGCTCATTTGCGCGTATGCTCATTTCAAGGTTCTTCACGATGAATCAGCGCCGATTGTGATCAATGGGATCCAAAACGCGAAAGCTTTTGCGGCGAGGGCTGAGCAGCGTTATTCGACAATGCCGCCCGGTGGTAACAACAAGTTTATCTACGAGGCCGCCGTCGCTGTTCTCTTCCTTTGCGAAATCAGTCCGACGCGCTACCGCCCCGAACTCACGACGCTGAAACGCTTTTTCGACGATGCCCAGATGGCTATCGGCAGTTACACCTACCCGGGAGTCGAAGAGGGCGATGTCTCCCAAACCCAGTACGCGATTCTCGCGATTTGGACGCTGGACCGCTACGGTTTCCGTCTTGACTACAACCGCGTCGGAAAAATCACGGATTGGCTGCTTCGAGTCCAAGACCGGGATGGACCTTGGCCTTATCACGGATTCCTTCCTCCCGGAAACACGCTCATTCAACAGAAGAAGGAAGTCAGCTTGTCGATGGCTCTTGCGGGTGCGGGCAGCCTTTTGATTGGCGGAGATGCGATGGGCGCCTGGGGTGCGACTCGCGGCGGCGAGGCCGCTTCGGCGTTGGGTCTTCCCAAAGCAATCAAGCTTTTTATTCCCGACGAGAACGCCGAGCGGCGTCGCAAGGCGAAGCTTCCGAAAGAGAAGGTCTTTCAAGCGGTTGAACGGATGGAGCGATGGAGAGAAGGGCACGCGGAGAAGAAGGAAAGCGGATTGGGTTGGTACTTCTACATGATGTACACCATGGAGCGCTATGAGAGCTTTCTCGAAATCGCCAGGGGCGACGAAGTAAGCGCCAGTCCGCCTTGGTACAACGAGGGGGTGCGAAAACTGAAAGGCTATCAAGACTCGGCAAGTGGCGGATGGAGGTATCGCGCCGAAACCGAACCGGGTGTTAGCACTGCGTTCGCGATTCTGTTTTTGATTCGCAGCACGCAGCGTTCTCTCGGAACCGCCATTGGGGCAGCAACGATTGGAGGCAAAGGATTTGAAGGAAACGTTAGTGACGCACAGTTGGTCAATGGCCAAGCGGTCGTGAAATCGCCGGCTCAGTCCGTTGCGGGCATGTTGGACCTGTTGGAAAAAGATGGCGCGGATGACTTGGACGGTAAAGCGTTGGCCAACAGTACCAAACTGTCCGACAATCCGGTTGAAAGAGCCGCACAGTTGGATCGCTTGGAACGTCTGGTTCGAGGAAGTCAATCCTGGCAGGCGAGAAGAGTGGCAGCGAAGGTGCTCGGAACGAGCGATGAATTGCGTGTCGTTCCCGCCTTGATCTATGCGTTGTCCGATCCGGATACGAGCGTGCGGCTCTACGCTCGCGACGGCCTTCGATTTATCAGCCGAAAGTTCGAAGGCTACGAAATGCCGGATAAGCCGAACAACCAACAGGTTCGAGATGCACAGCGTGCTTGGCGTGCATGGTTCTTGACCATGAAACCGGGATACGTTTTCCTAGACGAAATCTGATTCCTGCTCAGAGTCTCGTTATCTCAATTCGACGGGTGCCGTCTGGCGTTCCCCTTCTCTTAGGTATTCGACAGAGACAACGTCGCCGGGCGCGTGCTTTTCCAGGGCACTCAGCATTTCGCTCATTCCATTCACCGCGTCACCTTCAATGGCGATGATGATGTCGCCGAGTTGAACGACGTCGGATGCGCCGATTTGAGTGCCCCGCAGTCCCGCTCGCGATGCGCCGCCGCCCTCGATCACGTCCAGGATTAGAACGCCTTCCACGCCAAGACGACGTGTAACGTTTTCGCTAATCTCTCGATTGACCCGCAGTCCCATCTGTGGCGGCGAATAGCTGCCGTTGGCAATGATCTGCGGTACGACACGATTGACGGTATCAACCGGAATCGCAAATCCGACGCCCGCCGATGTGCCGGATGGACTGTAGATCGCCGTGTTCACGCCGATCAAGCGACCCGCGCTATCCAACAGCGGCCCGCCAGAGTTGCCCGGGTTGATTGCCGCATCGATCTGAATCACATCTTCAATCGACCGGCCCGTCGGACTTTGAATCGTGCGACTCTTCGCCGAAACAATTCCAGTTGTCAGTGTTTGATTGAGCCCGAAAGGGTTTCCGATCGCGAACACCGATTGGCCGACCTGCAACGGATCCGACTCGCCAATTGGAACCGGACGAAGCTTGTCCAAGGGTGCCAGAATCCGAAGCACCGCAAGGTCATGATCGGGAGACCCGCCGACCAACGTGGCCTCATAAGAAGTCTGGTCCCACATCACAACGCGAGCCGATGACGCTTCTTGCAAGACGTGAAAGTTGGTCACGACATGTCCACGGTCATCCCACATGAAGCCGCTGCCGCTGCCTGCCTCCACCTCAATGGCGCGTCTCGAAAACGGCCGTGCGACTCGGGATCGGGTCGTCAGATACACCACGGATGGGCTCGAGTTTTGAAAAAGCTCGACCGTCGTTTTCTCGAAGTCCGCCAGATCTCCGCGAGGCGTGATCGCTCTGGGTTCTGCGATTCCCGGGCCCCAACGGATCAAGGAGATTAAACGTGGCGCGACGAAGAAGACGGCCAGCAGAATCAGCAGAATCCATGTCAGCCGAAGTTGCCGTTGCATCGGCACAGTCTCTGCCTCGAAATTCACTCGATTCTCCAGTGGGGAAAGCTTGAAATCGGAATCCGACGAAACTAGCGTCCGGGGTGCTTTTCAACACAAAATGGTCGAGCTTCGAGGGTCGCATGAGCCGTAAAGCATACCAATCGCTGCTGGTGGTGCCTGCCGTCATATTTCTGCTGCTCGGCCGCACTTCTCACGCAGAGTTTACGCTTGCGATCGAAGACACGAATGTAATCGCCGGATCGGAGTCGCTGACGCTGGAAGTCGGCGTCACACCCGTTGGGAGTTCGGCAGCATTCTCCGACTACATCTTGATCCTCGAAATCACACCGCTCACTTCGACGGGTGACTCAACGCTTCGCTTTCTCAATGAACAGTCCGATGATTTCCTGGAGGATGCCGACTACGTCTTTGTGGGGAACAGCGACGTGTTCAACGAGGGCGATTCGCCCGTCTTCAGCGTGACCGCGGAAGAGCTTGTACTCGAAGACTTGACGGCCGACTTTGCGGATGCCGTCTTCACGGAAAGACGATTGATGGCAACTTTTGACATCGGCCACTTTCTCGGGACCCAGTCCGCTGCCTCAACCGTTGGAGACCAATATCAAGTTTCCATCAGCAATGAGTCTGACTTTGGAAATCAAACGGGGGCACCGATCTTTAATTTCATGACCGATCCGGGGACGTTGACAATCGTCGCGATCCCAGAACCCGCTATCGCGTCGATGCTGATGATCGGGGCAATGGGGTTTGCCACACGACGAAGACGGACGAACCATCGCGGTTAGTGGTCCATCAACGTTAAGCATTAGCGTTGAGCCGCCCGGCGATAGCCGCGGTTGTCCGAAAAACCGAGGCGATAGCCCATCGGCTCCCGAACGGCCATCAATAATTGGCGTGTTCTTGAACACTCCAGTGATTGCGATACATCGCCGATCCGCTCGATGATTCGTCGCATCCATCTTTCTGGGTCGACGTGCCCCGGCCAAGGAAAAAAGAATGCGGCGTTTTCGGCTTTCGACTTGTGTTCACCGGCGGCACGAAACATGGCATTGAAATGCGGTCCCTTGTTGGGATCAAAATCGATCCGGAACTCCCAGAAATCACCGCGTGTTGATATGGAGACGATACCGGCTTCCGTACCGTAGTGCTTCTTGAACATCTTGCCGGCGGAAATCGTTCGGAAAGTTCCAATCATGACGCCCTTTTTGATCAGCCAATCCAGCGCTTCATTGCGTGCTTTGTTGTTCGACGCTGTTTCGTCGAATCCGGTGAGACGACGAAAACACGTGTGAATCCGCCAACCTTTCCAAAGACTTGCCGCATTTTCTCCGGAGCCCGACCAGTTCCGAGAACACGCGTGCACGCTTATCATCCTCGCACGTGGCTTCTTCACTCACACTCACGACTTTGCCGGTTCACCATGCCTCGCGTCAAACCCTTTCGTGCCGTTCGACCTTCGCCTGAAAAAGCCGCTCAGGTAGCGAGTGTTCCCTACGATGTTGTCAACCGCGAAGAAGCCGTCGAACTCGCGCAGGGAAACCCGGACTCCTTCCTGCATGTCGTGCGTCCCGACATTGATCTGCCTGCAGAAACCAATCCGTACGCGGATGAGATCTACACAACTGCCGCTAAGAATCTACAACGCATGATTCAAGATGGCGTGCTCGAGCAGGACTTCAGTGATTCCGTCTTTCTTTACCGGCAAATCATGGACGGCAAGAGCCAAGTCGGAATCGTCTGTTGCTGTCACGTCGAAGACTATGAAAACGATCGCATCAAAAAACACGAGTTCACCAGGCCGGCGAAGGAAGATGACCGTACGCGTCACGTCATGACGCTGGGCGCTCACGCCGGACCGGTTTTCCTCACCTATCGAGATGACGAATCCGTCAATGCGCGAGTTGAAGCGGCTATCCGTTCCGAACCTCTCTACGATTTCGTCGCCGATGACGGCGTCCAACACACCGTTTGGAAAATCGACGAACCGGCTGAGTACATTTTGCGGCTCACAAACGTGCCTGATTTCTATGTCGCCGACGGTCACCACCGTGCCGCAAGTGCTTGGCGAGCCGGCAAGGACCGCCGTGAAGCAAACCCGACGCACCAAGGTGACGAAGAGTACAACTGGTTCCTCACCGTGCTATTCCCCGCATCGCAGCTGAAGATCTTGGCGTACAACCGTGTGATCAAAGACCTCAACGGCAAAAGCAGCGATGAAGTCCTCTCTCAACTTTCGGCGGTTGGCGAGGTGGTGGAAACCGATCAACCCATTCCGACTTCAGCAGGACAGTTTTGCGTCTATCTGGGTGACAAATGGTATCGCGTGTCGGTCCCCGCGGAATCCATCGATCAAAACGATGCAATCGAGAGTCTGGATGTGGCCATTTTGGAACGCAGGGTCATCGGTCCCATTTTCGGTATCAACGATGTCCGAACAGATCCTCGCATCGACTTTGTCGGCGGAATCCGTGGAACTGGCGAATTGGAAAAGCGCGTCGACTCGGGTGAATGGGCCTTTGCCGTTTCGATGTACCCGACCTCCATTGAACAGCTAATGGCTGTCTCCGATGCCGGCGAGGTCATGCCCCCAAAGAGTACTTGGTTCGAACCAAAGCTTCGAAGCGGACTTCTGGTTCACTTGCTGGACTGAACACCAGAGGGTTTTGCGATGACGTAGTCCTGGACGATTTTTCCAGCGACGAGATGTTCGTCGACGATGCGGTCCACAACCTTCGGCGTACAGGCTCCGTACCAAACGCCATCGGGGAAAACCCCAATGATCGGACCGCCCTTACAAACACCGATACAGGCTGACTTGATCCTCAGGATTTGCTGACCGTTACTTTTTCCCAGCTCCTTCGCACGGCGTTTCAAATGCTGCCAAGTCCGCTTCATCGAGCCGGCAGAACAACACTTTTCGACCTTCTGATCCATACACAAGATCACCGTGTAGCGTGCGGCATCGAATCCGAGTTTCGATGCCTTGCGGCGTGCATCATCAAGCGACGACTTCGCCTTCGACATCACTTTTCGCGGCTGACGACCGGATCTTCTATGCCCGCGTCGCTAACTTCTGGAGAGCTGACGGTCGCGGCGGGTTCTTCATCACCTTCCTGACGCATCCGACGTTGGATTGATTCGCCGACCAGTTCGGTAATCTGATCCTCGTCGAGTTCTTCTTGCTCCATCAATGCACGAGTGATCTTTTCAAGATCTTCGCGGTGTTCACGCAGCAGTTGCTCGGCACGTTGATCGGCTTCAAGAAGAATCCGTGACACTTCTTCATCAATCAGCTCTTGCGTGTGTTCGCTGAATTGACGTGATTGGTGCATCTCCCGGCCCAGGAACGGGTCTTCGTCGCTTGTCTTGTAACAGACCGGGCCGAGCTTTGCACTCATTCCCCAGTGGGTGACCATCTTCCTGGCCAGGCCCGTCGCTCGCTCGAGGTCGTTTTCGGCCCCGACCGTTGGTTCATCGTAGACGATCTTCTCGGCGGCACGGCCTCCCATCAGCACGATCAGTTGATGCTCCAGTTCTTTCTTACTGATGTTCAGTCTGTCTTCGTTGGGCACGTACTGGGTCACGCCGAGAGCGCGGCCTCGGGGCACGATCGTCACCTTGTGAACGGTATGGGCACCATCCAAATGCCACGCCGTCAAAGTGTGGCCGGCTTCGTGGTAAGCGGTCTTTTCTTTCTCGATGCCGCGAAGCACTTCCTCGCGTTTGGC
>JBCCOI010000131.1:0-14087 GCA_039025515.1 Planctomycetota bacterium | reverse complement strand
GGGCGAACGAGCGGCGAAACAAAGGCTTGTCGACTTACTTTCCGTGCAACTGGAAAATGCCGACAGGCAGATTGAGTCCGTCTTTGACGCATACGGCGCGAGCCTCAAGAAACAGCTCTTGGGGGTCGACGGGGAACGCCTTGCTCCGGCAGATGTTGTCCAGCAATTGCGGGCGATGCGATGGAAGTTGCCGATCGTTCGCCAAGGTCTGTTCATCGATCAAGAAGGACGCTTGCTTCATCCGGGGCCCGAGGACTTGTCGCAGTTCGAGTCGACTGAGATCCTGACGGCGCTTCCCGGAATCATCGATGCTCGTCCGGAGTTGGAGGTGCCTGCCAGGCGATCACAGTCCACTCAAACGGCCTCGTCGGACGAACCGACACGTTCGCGACGATTCGCAGTGGCCAGCCGGAGTTCGAATTTGAAAGAAACAGCGTCCAGCGGCGCCTGGCAGCAATGGTATTTGGCCGATGGTGCCCAGGTGATCTTTTGGTTGGGCCGTGATGATGGAACAGCGATTGGGATTCTGATGGAACGCAGCCGTTGGATGGCCGACGTGATTGCAAACCTACCAGATCAGGTCATCGATGCATCCACATCACCAGCGGGCCTGCCACTTGGGCGGGTAAAGTTGGTCGATGAATCGAACCGACTCATCTATCAATGGGGTAACGCAGAAGGATCGGAGCGAACGACGCTTTCCGAACGGCATGTGGCGATGCCACTTGCGAGTTGGCGAATGGTCTTGGACATCGACCCAAAGCTTGTGCCTCAATCGAGCGTGATCCCGATTTACGCGTCCCTCGCGGCAGTCGCAATCGTGGTCTTGGCAGTGGGCGGATACGCGGTTTCAGCCGTTCGCAGACAAATCGCCGAGGCGTCAAGGCGCGTGAGTTTTGCCGGGCAAGTTTCGCACGAGCTCCGTACACCGCTGACAAATATTCGTCTCTACACCGAACTCGCCGAGCAAGACGTCCAAAGACTGGGCGAGTAAACCGAGACGGCGTCTCTACGTAAACGTTTAACTGTCATTGATCACGAAAGCAGACGACTCCAACGCCTGGTTTCTGGAGTATTGGAGATGATTCGTCCGTCTGGTCGCGTTGCCCCGCCCGAGTATCAGGAAGTGGACGTGGAGCAGGTGCTGCGAGCCATCGCGGATCAGTTTGAGCCCAGTTTTGCGGCGACCGGAATCTCAATCGAATTGAATTGCCGAGTCGGCGTTGCGGAAGTTGACCCTGATATTGTCGAGATGGTTATGGTCAATCTTCTCGGCAACGTTGAAAAGTATGTGCCCGTTGCGAGGCCTCAAGGAGGACTTTGCCGAGTTTCAGCCACGCTTCAACGGGGATCGGAGTCTCGTGAGCAACTCAGCATTCTGGTGGAAGACAATGGACCCGGGATCGGTCGCCGCAACCATTCTCGGGTGTTTCGCCCCTTTGTTCGTTTGGATGACTCGATCAATGCTCCAAGCGGAACCGGCATTGGTTTGACGATCGCCCGGCGTGCCGCGAGACGGCATGGTGGAGACTTACTCTTAAAGTCCGATTGCGAACTTGGAGGAGCCGCATTCGAATTGACATTGCCGCTCAGCAAGAAGGCGGCAAAGTGCGACAAACAGGCAACGACCACTCCGGAGTGACCTCCATGCCGAAACAACGAATATTGGTTGCCGAAGACGATCGCAACATTCGATCCGCCTTGGCAGAGCTACTGAGGGCCGAAGGCTATGACGTGACCGAGGCTGCCGACGGACTGCACGCAAAGAGTCTCTTCGATGCGACAAAGCCCGACATGGCCTGCTTGGATGTGATGATGCCCGGGATGAGCGGATATGATCTTTGCAAGCACTTTCGCAGCAAGTCGCCGTCGATGCCGATTCTTTTCATCACGGCCAAGGCTGAAGAAATTGACAAAGTCGTCGGTCTTGAATTGGGAGGTGATGACTACATCGTCAAGCCTTTCGGAGGCAAGGAGGTCATCGCTCGCGTACGGGCAGTCGCACGTCGATGCCTGCAGACGCCGACGAAATCGGAGGACACTTTCAGCGATCAGCCATTCACGATGGGAGCACTTGAGATCATTCCATTGGAAATGCGAGTCAAAAAGGATGGTGATGTCATTGAGTTGACGAAACGTGAGCTGAGGATCCTTCAGACGCTAGCGCGTCGTCCCGGTGAAGTTGTCTCGCGGGTCGACCTGTTCAGATCCGCCTGGGAAGAAGATCATGTTCCCAATAGTCGCACGATCGATCAAACAATAAGCAACCTGCGAAAGCGTATTGAAGCGGACCCAAAACAGCCGGCGATCATCGCAACCGTTTACGGCGTCGGTTATCGCTTCGATCCCTCTTGAATCGTTGCGTTAGTGAGCAAGATCGCCAGCTTGGTGGCTTCGTCACTCGCGTATCGCGTTTTTTTCGCCAACTTCGCCAGCTCCGAATCCCATTGCAGGTCGATTCCCGGAGGCAGATCCTCGAGGGCGAAAGCAAGTTCGCTCGGCACACCGATGAAATTAAACTCGTTGCCGTCGATGTGGATGTTACGGGTTTCCCTCGTGCCCCATTTGGTTCGACGAATGGGACAATTGATCAGGGTCCGGTCGCCCGCCTCGCGGCCTTCTGATTTCGGTGGCACCATCAGCCAGGAATAGAGTTCCCCGGTTCCCCTTGCCGGATCGATTGCCACAAGATGTCGCGTGACGTATCGACGATGCTTGTTCCGACGGAACATGATGGAGGGCGCGTCGAAGATGAACGCGGTCTCACTTCGGCCGACCACCGCTAGTTTTGAAAGGTTCTCTTCGTTGCTCCGAAGCACTTGCCGACCAATGAGGCCAAGCGATACACCGAGTTCCGATGCCGAATCTGAATCAATCGCGATCGGCGAATCTGAATTGGACAAGCTGTAGCAGACCGCAACGTCCTTCAGTTGAAACACACCCGCCTGGTTTAACGAAGTAGTCGCCGTCAACACCAGCGAGCATTGAGTCGATGCCTCCGAGATCGTCTCACTGATACTTTCGGTGTCACCGCTGTTCAATCGCGGAGTCGCGATCAAGACCAACTGCAATCCGGAGGATCCGGCCTTCGCCGATTGAATGGAAGTCCCCGGTTGGAGGCGAGTGACTGGGTCTGCAAAGACGAGAGGCATCGCGAACTGGCAACAGACAGATGCCATCAAAATGAATCGAATTGCAGCCAAGTCTTCGTGCCTTTGTTTTTACTCATCGAGCCGTCCCGACGTTCATTGATTCTCGCCGCCCTAAGAATGTAGCGATCAACTCGCTCAATTCAAAACCGTTGTCGACAATCACGTGCTTCGCCGAGGTGAAACCAGGGCCCCAATTGTTCGCCGAAAACCGCAGCTATCGCCGATCGGCTCAGGTAGCACGAAGTCCAAATTGATGAATTGACACTTCCTGAAGGAACGGCACATCAATTACTGGCGTATTTGTGAAAGTCGCCCGCCGGCTTCGTCCCATGGAAAACGATTCAAAATCGATCGGACGGAGCCGATCGGCGACAATCATTGATCGCCTACTCCTACGCTAAGCATGCTGGATCAATTACTGACCTGTTTTTCTAAGTCTCATCAAGACGGAGCGTGATGGCTACGTTGAAACGAAGCACGCTTGGGTGGTACTTCCACGGCCACGAATCACCGATAGACTTCGGCAATGAAAACTGACTCCGTTCAACCGAATTCCGGCGAACCGCTTCCGCTGATTTCCGCAAGGCAACTCGGACGCCACTATTCACAAGGTGACATCCACGCGTTGAGGGACGTCGATCTGACCATCGAACATGAAGATTACTTGGCCATCTGCGGGAAAAGTGGAAGCGGAAAGACGACGCTTTTGAACTTACTTGGCGGGCTGGATCGTCCCACATCGGGGACGCTAACATTTGACGGAAAGTTACTCGATCAAACGACAAACCTTGACGCTCACCGAGCCGAGCATGTCGGTTTTATTTTCCAAAGCTATTGTTTGCTTCCGAATCTAACCGCCATCGAGAATGTTCAAATTCCGATGTTTGAGTCTCGTTCTTCGGCGAGCGAGCGAATGAAGCGGGCGTCTGAATTGTTGGAGCAAGTTGGTCTGGGCGAAAGAACTTTCAACCTTCCGAACCAGTTGTCCGGCGGAGAGTGTCAGCGTGTGGCTGTTGCTCGAGCACTCGCGAATCAACCGAGTCTCATCCTCGCTGACGAGCCCACGGGCGCGATGGATAGCGAGACAGGTGCACAAGTTGTGGAGTTGCTGGAAACGCTGCAACGAGACTGTTCTTTAACGCTCATCGTCGTCACTCATGATGAGACACTCGCGGCTCGCGCCGAACGCCAGATCCGGTTGACGGACGGAACGATTGATGCAGCGGACGGTAACCCGAGCTAGCTCGTCTCGTTGGGAACAGGTTTTTCTTTCACTTGCGAATTGATTGAGGCAGAACTTCAGGTCATGGAACGTTCCTTTTTGGCTTACCTTCGCGGGCGAACTCGCAACCTTCCACAGGTTGAGGTTGGTATCGGGGATGATGCGGCTGTGATCGGTTCATCCGAGCCGTTGATCGTCTGCACGGACCAAATCATCGACAAAGTGGACTTTGAAACGAGCGCGCAGTCGTTGTCCGATATCGGCTACAAGTCGATTGCAATCAACTTGAGCGACTTAGCGGCAATGGGGGCCGTTCCGACCAGTGCGTTGGTTGTGTTGTCTTTGCCGGAAGAGAATTCGACTCAGATCGCGGGAGATGTCTACGAAGGAATATTGGAGGCGGCAGAAGCCTTTGGATTTGCCATCGCCGGCGGGGACCTCTCGACCTACGACGGACCGCTCTCCATCACAGTTACGTTGATCGGAAACATCCCTTCGAATGACTCTCAAGTGGATTCCAAGCCTTGGCTTCGCTCCGGTGCTGAGGAAGGAGATGTCTTGATGGCGACGGGAGCATTCGGCGGCAGTTTGTTTGAACGTCATCTACGTCCGGTGCCTCGAATTGAACTCGCGCAGCGACTAAGACAGTTGGCGACCGTTCATGCGGCAATCGATGTGAGCGACGGTTTTTCGCTCGACCTGGACCGTCTTTGCGCGGCCAGTGGTGTTGGTGTCGAATTGGATGTGGACGCGATTCCCGTTCACTCCGACGCGATCTCGATGTCGGCGAAAACGGGTCGAAAGCCATTCGAGCACGCATGGAGTGACGGCGAAGATTTCGAACTCCTGTTCACCGTAAGCGAGAAAGACGCCGAAATCCTCGCCGCAGCAGAACTGCCGGCAACGGTCACCAAGATCGGTACGATCATCGGAAGGACCGGGTTATGGAAAATGTCGGGCAGCAAGTACACGAGGCTTTCTCCGCAAGGCTATCAGCACCTGTAAGCACCAGAACGACACGGACCGCGGCTGTCGCTCGGAATCATCATTGCGGGGCGTGATGCTTGCGGTCGTGAAGAAAGTCAAGCCATCTCTGGCGTAGCTGATGAAACGACGACCGGGATGGTCAAAAAGTGAGCCGACGGCGCTAGCCGCAGGCCTTGCGAAGTGTAAAGGTTGACGATCCCGCCCGCGGCTAGCGCCGTCGGCTTACCTGAAATCGGCTTTTTCACCATCCCAGGCGAAGAGGCCACGGATATCGAGACTGGTCGCTTCGTTCAATACCGCACGCGCCACTTAAACATCGGCCTTTCTTTAGCGATCGAATGTTGATTTGTTTCGCAGGATGTGATGGTAGTGCTGCGCGAAGCGGTGTGACTCATCGCGGACGTATTGGAGCAACCGAAGTGCGAACGAAGAGCGGCTTAGTTTTAGCGGTTCGCTTTCGCCCGGACGGAAAACTTCCTCGTCTCTTTTCGCAAGCGAGATAACCGTCGGCGGCGAAATGTCTTGGTCGCGAAACGCGGCCATTGCGGAACTGAGCTGACCTTTGCCCCCGTCGATAAGCAAGATATCGGGGAACGAATCGTTGTCATCAGAGAGCTTTCGGAATCGACGCGAGACGACTTCGTAGATGCTCCGAAAATCATCGACCCCCGAAACGTCCTTGATTTTGAACCTTCGGTAGCCGGGCTTGAACGGCAGCCCATCGATAAATTGAACAAGGCTGGCAACCGTTTCACCGCCACCCAGGTGAGCGATATCGACGCCTTCGATCACTCGCGGCGTCTCGCTGAGACCAAGAACCTTGCGCAGGCCCGCAAGACCCTTCTTTGGATCGATGTAAAAGACTTCCGGTTGGGCATGAGTTTCCAGCTCGCCTCTTTCTTCCAGACGTTCAAGCATTTTGATCTCGTCCCGCAACACGGCGGCGCGTTCAAAGTCCATCTCCTTGCTAGCGGCCATCATCTCATTCTGCATTTCTTTGAGAAGCTTTCGTTTGCCCCCTTCGAGGAATGTCTGCAGCCGCTTGATGTCTCGGCGATAGTCTTCCTTGCTGATGCGAAAGTTGCAGGGCGCCGTGCATTGCTGGATGCTCGCCAGCAAGCAGGGCCGAAACCATTTCCAGCGATCGTCCTCTTCGGAGATATCCAGCGAGCAAGTGCGAAACTTGAAGATTCTTTGCAGGACCTGGATCGCGCCGCGTAGTGCGCCCGCGCTTGCGAATGGCCCGTAGAGTTTGACGCCTTTGCTTCTCGGTTCCCTAGTGACTTCGACTCTTGGGAATTCCTCCCTGGTCGTGATCATCAAATAGGGAAACGTTTTGTCGTCTTTCAGCTCTTTATTGTGCTTGGGCTGGATGTCTTTGATCAGCCGACTTTCCATCAACAGCGCGTCGACTTCGCTGTCGCACTCGACAAAGTCGATGTCGGCAATCTCACCGATCCAGCCTGCCGTCCTCGAGTCTTCCGCGGCGGCTTTGAGAAAGTAGCTGCCCGCTCGGCTGCGTAAATTCTTGGCTTTCCCAACGTAGATGACGCGGGCGGCATCGTCCTTCATCAGATAGACGCCGGGAGACTGCGGAAACGACTTTACCTTCGTGGCGGCGTGATCGAATCCGAGCGGCGTGTCGTCGGTCGTATCGGGCATCCGAACCGTGGCATCTGGGGAACTATTTCTTCGCCAACGACCAGTCTTTGCGTTGGCGGCTGCTGGGAATGCCCATCCGTTTGCGATACTTGGTCACGGTCCGGCGGGCGACGGTCATCCCTTCTTCGGCGAGTCTCTTTACCAAGCTCTCATCACTGAGGGGATCACTCTTATCTTCGCCGTCGATCAACTCCTGCAGCTTCAGCCGGATCGTATCCCAAGCGACGTCTTCACCGTCCTCGGTTTGCGTTCCGCCAACGAACAGCCGATGTAACGGGATAATCCCTCGTGGCGTTTGCATCCACTTGTCATTGACCGCTCGGCTGACCGTCGTGACGTGAACGCCGACCTTCTCCGCAATCTGCTGCATCTTGAGAGGTTCGATCGCTTCGGGACCATCCTCGAAGAAACGCTTTTGGTGCCCCACGATCGCTTCGGCAACCTTGGTCAGCGTGCTCCTCCTCTGCTCGATGGACTCGATCAACCATTGTGCACTGTTGACCTTGCGTTTGATGTACTCCTTCTCCTCGTTGCTGCATGAAGGGTCCTGAAGACGTCGTCGATAGTACTCGCTGACGTGGAGACTCGGGACTCGATCATCATCAAGGCGTATTTTGAACTCACCGGATTCGTCCTGTTCCAGGATAATGTCCGGAGTCACGTTCGGGACGTAGGTCTCCATGAATGCCGCGCCGGGCTTCGGATTGAGGATCTGAAGCTCTTCGCGAACCTGTTGAATCAGTTCGATCGAGTAACCGGTGGCTTTCTGTATCTGCGGCAGCCGGTTCGCCGCCAAGTTTTCCAGATGCCCGCTGATCAACTTCTTCATTTCATCGAAGTGTGGGAACTCAGGTCGCAGCTGCATCAGCAGACACTCACTCAGGCTGCGTGCAGCGATTCCGGTCGGCTCTAGCGACTGAACGACCTGCAGTGCTTTTTCGGCGACCGCGAATTCTTCCGAGGTATGGTCGCCGGGCAACAAGTCAGCCAGCGGCGTTCGCAAGTAGCCGCCGTCGCGTGCATCGAGCGTGCTGATGATTCGTTCGGCGATTCGCTCGACGTCGTCATCGATATCGAGTTCCGAGAGTTGATGCAGTAGGAAATCGTTGAGGGATTCGGGCCGACTCTGGGCATTCGCCATTAAATCATGTCGCCGGTCGGCCTCTTCTTGAACGGCCCCGGCGGATCTCCGAAAGGAGTCGTCGAAGGTACTCGGCAACTCATTGATCATGTTTTGAAGACGTTCGAAATCCTCCGAATTGTCGCCTTCGTCGTTGACGACAAGCTCCTTCTCGTCCTCGCTTCGGTTATCCGGCGAGGGCGGTGCGTCATCAAGTTCCTCGGAACTCGCCGCGTCGGCTTCCTGCTGTTCCAGAAGCGGATTCTCATTCATCTCCTGTTCGATGCGTTCTTGCAGCGCCAACATCGGCAACTGCAGAATCTCCATCGACTGGATCATCCGCGGCGCCAGCTTTTGCTGCTGGACGAGACGGGCTTGGAGGCCCATCGACATGCGCATTCCGCTCATCTAATTCGCTTCGACAGTGTGGCGTTTCAACATCCCTGACCGCGATCGGTGGCATTTGTAGCAGCCCGTGCCGGCTCGAAGCCCGCGGATTTCTCAAACGGAGTCCATGAAAATGCCCGGTCGCACCGCCAGTATTCTAGCGTTTTTGCGGTCGAACAGCGAAGGCGGGCACAGCATTTTTTGTGCCAAAAGATCACGTTCTTTGCCCGGCCGAGCATTTTGCGCGGGTGGATGGGATTGGTGGTCCGTTCGTCAGAACCTGCCGCGGGCACGGCTTCGCGAGGCGTTTCGGGTCACTGTCATTCGCGTTAACAATCATTCGCGTTAATTGTCTCCGTCTGTCATAATGCGGTTGAACTCCCCACCAGGCCGACTCTACGGCCACTCATCCGTCCCCCGCGAACAGGCTTGGCCGATGCTCAATTTGATCGGAAAGGGTTCCGCTCACACATGCGATGGTTCCACACGCCGCGACTTTTTACAGGTCGGGACATTGGGAGCACTCGGGCTCGGCTTGCCACAATATCTGGCTGCGTCGGAAGCCGGTTCCGTCGATCCAGAGAAAGATCAGCGCTCTTGCATCATGATTTTTAATCTCGGTGCCCCAAGCCAGCTGGACACGTTCGACATGAAGCCCAACGCGCCCGCGGAGGTGCGGGGCCCATTCCAGCCGATCTCCTCGAAAGGCGATTTTCAAGTGTCGGAGATTCTTCCGCGGCATGCGGAGATCGGCGACAAATTCTCGGTAATCCGGTCGTGTTATCACACGGCGGCGGCTGTACACGATGCCGGTTGGCAGATGCTTCAGACGGGGCGGCAGTTCACCGGCGGCGTCAACTATCCGCACGCGGGCGCCGTTGTGCAGTATTTGAGGGGTCGGCGTAGCGATTTGCCGGCGCACGTCGTGCTTCCTGAAACGATGGGGCGCGGCGGCGGAAATCTTCCCAACGGGCAAGCCGGAGGATTCCTCGGCAAGAACTACGACCCGTTCGCATTGATGGCTGATCCGAGCAAACCCAATTTCAAAGTACCCGACCTGCTGCCGCCCCAAACGCTTGGTGACGTTCGCATTGATCGTCGACGCCGCATGCGATCTGCCATCGAGGGCCGCATGCGAGAACTCGAGTCGGCCGAATCGGCGACGATGTTGGATAAGAATTTTGAAGCGGCCTATCGCTTGATGAACAGCCCGCAAGCGAGACAGGCGTTTGATCTCTCCAAAGAAAAACAATCCGTGCGTGAACGATACGGCATGAATCGGTTCGGACAGTGCTGCCTTCTCTCACGAAGGCTCATCGAAGCCGGCGTGCGTTTCGTAACGATCAACACGTTCTTGACTGTATTCAATGAAGTCACGTGGGACATCCATGGCAGCAAGCCATTCACGACGATCGATGGAATGAAAGAGATCGTCGCGCCGATGTACGACCAAGCCTACTCGGCGTTGATCTCCGATCTTGATGAACGAGGCATGCTGGACGATGTGCTGGTATGTGGCTTGGCCGAATTTGGCAGGACCCCCAAGGTGAATCCGGCGGGAGGCCGTGATCATTGGCCGCAATGTTTCACGACAACGTTCGCAGGCGGCGGTGTGAAAGGCGGTCGCGCGATCGGCGCGAGCGATCCCATCGGTGCTGTTCCGGCGGACCGACCGACACAACCCGGCGAACTCATTGCCACGATCTTTCATAGCTTGGGACTTGATCTACATACCGAAGTCCCGGGACCAGCCGGCCGGCCATTCCCGCTTGTCGATTTTGGCATGAGGGAAGTGCGGGAGCTCTTTTCGTGAACGGGCATTTGCTCGAGCGTCCTCCAACTCTTCGCCTTTTGTTTCCCCACGAATGACTCTTGCACCGATGAGCTCAATGACGACCTGGCGGACAATTTGCCGAGTTCTCCTCGTTTTGTTTGTCGTATGCGCGACAAGCGTTGCACGAGCGGACTTCCGAGCGGACTTCAAGGTCTTACCCGAATCGATTGTCTTGCATGGCGGAGAATCACTCCAGCAAGTCGCTGCCGTGAGAGTTCGAGAGGGGCTTCCCGGAGGCTTGATCGAATCTGGAATCTCTCTACAAGTCACTGATGCATCGGTCGCAATGATCGAAGATGGAACAGTGCGGGCCGTAAGCGACGGAGAGACTGAACTAATCGCCGAATTCGGAGAACAAGTCGTCCGCGTTCCTATCTCGGTTCATGGTTTCACAAACGCGAGCGACTGGAGCTTTCGAAACGATGTCCAATCGGTTCTCGCCAAGCACGGATGCAACATGGGGGCTTGCCATGGGGCGCTTGCCGGTAAGGGAGGATTTCGACTGTCGCTCCGGGGCTACGATAGTGACTTCGACTTTGCATCGATTACGCGGGAAGCACGCGGTCGACGAATCGAACTTGCCGATCCCGGACGAAGCCTGCTCATTGCCAAGCCAACCGGAGCGCTACCACATAAGGGCGGGCTTCGTCTCGATGTGGGTTCGCGAGACTATCGAGTGCTCGCGGAGTGGATCGCCAGCGGAGCTGAGGGGCCGTCGTCAGAAGACCCGGCCCTCGAGCGGATCAGCGTGGTGCCTGCGGAAGCCATGTTGTCACCGGGCGAGCGTTCGAAAGTACTCGTCAACGCCCATTACGACGACGGTAGAGTCGTCGACGTAACACATTGGGCGAAGTTCTCGGCGACCGACGAGTCGGTGGCAACCGTTGCTGAAGACGGTGTTGTGACCGTCCAAGGCCACGGTGAGGCCGCAACTCTGGTTTGGTTTGGTAGCCAAGTCGCGCTCGCGAGGATGACCGTTCCTTATGACCATGACGTCAGCAGTTCACGCTATGAGTCAGCGGAACGACATAACTTTATCGATGCTTTTAACCTCGCCCAGCTCGAAACGCTGCGACTGGAACCTTCGCCCCCCTGTGACGACGAAACCTTCTTGCGACGTTCAACGCTGGACACGGTCGGTAGGCTTCCAACCGAGCAGGAGCGATTAGCGTATTTCAACACGCCGCCGGAGGACCGAAGAGGCAGGTGGATTGAGCGATTGCTCGCGAGCGACGACTTCGTGTCGTATTGGTCCTACAAGTGGAGCGACTTGCTTCTGATCAATGGCACCAAGTTGCGACCGATCGCGGTGAAATCGTACTACCAATGGGTCCGCAACCGCGTTCGTGAAAACCAGCCGTGGGATGAGTTCGTTCGCGAGATTCTGACGGCGACCGGGCGAAGTGATGAAAACGGTGCGACCAACTTTTATGCGCTCCACCAATCACCGGAAGAAATGACCGAGAACGCCTGCCAGGCATTCATGGGGCTCTCGATCGGGTGCGCGAAGTGCCACAATCATCCACTCGAGAAGTGGACCAACGATCAATACTATTCGATGGCAAACCTCTTCGCTCGCGTTCGTGCGAAGGGCTGGGGCGGCGACTCGCGGAACGGCAACGGCGTTCGCACGTTGTTTGTTTCGACCAGTGGTGAATTGATCCAGCCAAACCGTGGTCAGCCGCAACCGCCGGCGCCTCTCGATTCGCCACCGATTCCATTCGATTACGAGGGTGATCGACGGGAAGTACTCGCCGACTGGATGACGTCCGCGGAGAACCCATACTTTGCACGTGCGATCTGCAATCGAATCTGGGCGAACTACTTTGGGCGTGGACTCGTCGAACAGGTGGATGACTTGCGACTTAGCAACCCGGCCAGCAACGAGGCCTTGCTCGACGCGCTCCGCGATCATCTGGTCGAGTCCGATTTTGATCTCAAGCAAGTCATGCGTGTGATCCTGCACAGCGCCACGTACGGGCGAAGCAGCAAGCCACTGTCGACCAATGAGTCCGAGTCCAAGTACAACAGTCGCTACTACCCCAAGCGTCTTATGGCGGAAGTCCTACTGGATTCGATCGACCAAGTCCTGGGAACTGCCACGGTCTTCGACGAGGTGGCTTTTCCGGGGGCGGATCGGCAAAAGACTGACTTCTATGAGAACGGGACGCGGGCGATCGAACTGTACGATTCGGCGGTGAATTCCTATTTCCTAAAAACGTTTGGCCGCAATCCCCGCGAAATTACATGCGAATGCGAGCGAACGGACGAGCCAAGCATGGTTCAGGTCCTGCACCTTTCCAATGGCGAGACGCTTAACCAAAAACTGTCATCGAAAACCAGCTTCCTAACGGATTCGATTGAATCGGGGCTTTCCGACCGAGAGATCATCGAGGCTGTTTTCCAACGCGGATTACAGAGAGCCCCAAAGCGCAACGAACTCGATCGACTACTAAAGATCATTGAGGAGTACGGTGACCAGCGACGGACTGCCCTTGAAGACGTGGCGTGGAGCGTGCTCACCAGCACGGAGTTCATCTTCAATCACTAGACGCTACTCTAGGAACGTCGCGATCTCATTGAGAGGCTTCTTCTCGATGTCGGGCACTTTGGCTGAATCTGCTGCGTGCCCAACGACCAGTAGAAGAAAGCAACGCTCATGCTTCGGACGCCCAAGGATATTCCCTAGGAATTGCATTGGGCTGGGCGTATGTGTGAGAGTTGCGAGTCCGGATTGATGGAGCGCCGCAATCAGGAAACCCGTTGCAATTCCTATCGATTCCGTCGGATAATAGTGCTTGACGATTTCGCCGAAATCGTCGAAGCCGTGGGTTTTTGAAAAGATCGCGATCAACCAGGGCGCGACCTCTAGGAATGGTTTATTGGCGTCGGTGCCGAGTGGTGCCAACGTATCGAGCCACTCCTGCGTCGCTCGTCGTTCATAGAACTCACGTTCTTCGGTTTCCGCCGCGAGTCGAATTTCCCGTTTAACTGCCGGGTCGGAGACTGCAACAAAATGCCAGGCTTGCTGGTTGGCTCCGCAGGGCGCACGACCCGCTGACGCAATACAGTCGGCGATCACCTGCTTCGGGACGGCTCGGTTCGAGAACTCTCGTACACTTCGACGAGTACGTATGGCCTCAAAAAAGGCACGTGCATTGGCACGGATGGCTTCGTCGGTCCACTCTGAACCGACGTTTTGAAAGTCAATGAACGACACGGATCGAATCGTGAATGAGGGATGGCTGAAGGAGCGAAAGCAACCCTTCAATGTTAGACTGATCACGCCGTCACGTGAATCGTATCCTTAAACCCGCCTTCCAGTGCCGTGATGAAACGATTTTTGATTTGCATGTTCGTGTTGTGCTGCGTTGCCTTGATCACGGCTCGTTCCATCGAGCACTTCTACACTCGAACTGATTCGTATGGACGAAACTATCTCCTTTCAGTGTTACCGGTGACGGTGCAATCAGGAACAGAAAGCCCTTTCAGTAGCGTGTCGTTGATGAAGAGACCAAAGCTTTCGATTACCGGGCTGCTGATTTGCACAGGGATGGCGGCTTTGGTCTTCGCATTCTGGAATCGCTTTGGCGAATATCTTTTAGCGAGCGTTTTTTTACTCGCAAGCGCAGTTCTTGTCGCCTCTTGCTTTACGTCTCGAATCTCGAGAGCCATGCGGAAACGATGCCTGATCGCAGTATTCGGCATTGCAACGCTTGTTGC
>JBCCOI010000130.1:0-14092 GCA_039025515.1 Planctomycetota bacterium | reverse complement strand
GTCGCCCAAAGAAGCCGCATAATTCGTGCGACCCAACGCCGGCAGCCCGACGCCGGGATCACTCGGGCAACGGAACGTCGGAATCTCAGTGATCCAAGGCAGATAATTGAAGTGTCCGGGTTGCGGGTTTGGTCCCATCGGGCTCCAAGGCGGAACGCGCCGCGAACCGTCCGCATTCGTGGCCAAGGGGTTCGAGATTCGCTCCCATAACGCCTGCTGCTCAATGAAGGGAAGCAGCCCGACCAGATAGCTGAGACCCTTATTGGTCGTTCGCGCCGAGTAAACGCCAAGTGTATTGCCGGCGGCATAGTCCATGCCCGAACCACCACCCTGCATCGGCAGATTGCGGAACGCAGAGTGATAGTTCTGCGCTGCCAATCCGACTTGCTTGAAGTTGTTGCTGCAACTCATCCGGCGAGCCGCCTCCCGCGCGGCTTGAACCGCCGGAAGTAGCAAGCCGACCAGAACGCCGATAATCGCGATCACGACCAACAACTCGACCAAGGTAAATGCGTTTCTTCGAAAAGCCGTTCGATCAGTTCCTACTGTGGGTCGTACAAATCACCGCTATCGCCGAGTGGATCGGGTTTTGAGTCAAGCGTTGCTTCGGAATCTGCAGCCGAACCATCGCCCTCGGAAGCCTGTTCAATCACATCGTCCGGCACACGGTTCGCTGCATTCATCCGCTGCTGCTCCGAATCGGAAACTTGAAAAGGGTTTTCGGATGTATCGATCGGTCCCCCCTCATGGCCGTTACCGCAACCAGTCAGCAACAGCGCGAAACAAACGAACAACGAGGGAAAGAATCCCGCGACTCTTCGAAGAGCAACCATCAATCGCATCCTCAAACAACTAACTGACCTAATGCATTTATCAAACGTGAACGGCGCAGTTGTACTTCGTCAACATCTAGCTTGAGGGTTGAGCCGTGCGTTGCTAGCCGTGGTTGTTCCCAGAAAACCGGCGCTATTGCCCATCGGCTTAGGTAACACGAACCCCAAAATTCAAGAGTTGACACCGCACTCGCGGACTATCAAGCTCCTGCACTGCTGTCCAGTATAGCGGGCCACATTCGTCGGAGAATCATTTTTCGCGCGAGCTTTCGGTTTTGGCAACGGATGACTGATAAAGTTGATTTGCTTCGATATACGACTCGACCGGGCGCGGAACAAAATGCCGCACACTGCGATTCTGGGCGACTCGCACCCGCAGCTCGCGACTTGAAATCTCGATGACGGGCATCCGAACCGTCAGCTGGCGAAACGAGTCAATCCGCTCCGGTCCCACCAAACCTTCGAGGACGTCGAACGAGATCTCGGGCTCGCCACCTCGCTGGACAACTGCCAAGTTGACTCGGCTGAGCAGCCGACGGGGCTCATGCCACCGCTGCATGGAAGCTAGCGAATCACTTCCAATGATCAGGTAGAGATCAGCCGCTGGAAACTCACCGCCCAATTCTTCAACCGTATCGACGGAGTAGCTTACGCCGTCGCGACGGACTTCGCGGTCGTCGACGAAGTGTCCCGCTCGGCCCGCAATGGCGAGCCTCAGCATTTCTAGTCGCTGTGGATGGGTCGCAACGGCACCGCCGGGCTTCAGGGGCTGCGTCGCGGACGGTATCCAGTGCAGTCGGTCCAAGCCGAGCTGTTCCGTCGCCGCCTCACCGATCCACAAATGACCGATGTGTACCGGGTCGAACGAACCACCCAGCATTCCGATCTTCATCTTTTTAGTCCCCAATCGATAACCGCCGTCGTCCAGCCGGTACTGCCATTCTCGACGGCTTGGACAAACCGACCGAGCCCCATTGAAGTCTGCTTCCTGGTGTAACGGAACCGGGGCCGCGATTCGTGAAAGACCAAGTGTGTCAACTCGCCCTGGGAAACTTGGATCTGATCAAGAAGGATCGCTTTGGAGCGAGACTTCGTTGCTGATTCCATTGCACCGTGGATTGCGTATGCTGACTGAAATAACTGGGCCCCCAACCGCCACGACATTTCCACAAGCGATGCCGAATTCGAAAGACGAGTCATCGCAGATTCCAAGGCTGGAGGAAAGCATTCCGTCGATCGATGGCTCGTTGTCGGCACCGGGCTTCGACCTCGAAGCTGGGAACGGTCTGAGCAAGAACCTCGGCAACGATGGGGGCGAGACGCAGCAAGCAAAGCTCTTCGATACCGACCCGCCGCCATGGGAAATGAATGCCGGTGACGAAATCGCCGTCGCAAAAGTCGTTTTTCGTGATGCCCCGTTCGGTCCGTACGACTACCAAATCCCGAAGGAGTTTATCGGAAGACTGCATCCGGGAATGCGCGTCGCCGTTCCACTTGCGCGACGAAAACGTCCAACGATCGGCTGGTGCATCGAAACACGAACGGACTCTTCGTCGGGGCGGAGGCTCAGCGAGGTCCGCGACGTCCTCGACCAAGAACCTCTCTGCGATGCGGCACTGGTTCGTTTGGTCACCTGGATGAGTCATTACTATCAATCCCCGGCGGGACAAGTTTTCGATGCCCTCATTCCTTCCAGCGTTCGTGAGAATGCAGGCACGAGGGAGCTGACTTACCTCTCACCATCCAAGCGTGCAGACGATGATGCCGCTATAGAAGAGCTACCACCAAAGCAGAAACAGGCTTTACTTCGTCTGATGAGCGAAGGCCGCCCATTGACCGCCGCCCAGTTGATGGTGCACGCCGAATGCACTGTTTCGCCGATTAACGGACTTCGCAAAAAAGGTTTTGTCGTCGAAGAAACGCGGCGCGAACTCACGTCCGGACGGACGACACGTTGGCAAGCAACCGACGGTGAACACGTCGAGTCCCACGAACTAACCGGCGAACAATCAAGAGCCCTCGATTGTATTCGGGCCGCATTGGATTCTGCGGAAGCGAGAACACTTCTGCTGCATGGAGTCACCGGGAGCGGCAAGACGGAAGTCTATATTCGCGCCATCGAGTATGTCGTTAAGTTCGGTCGCGCGGCAATCGTGCTTGTTCCCGAGATCAGCTTGACGCCGCAGACGCGTGGTCGATTTGAAAGGCGGTTTCCCTCCGTTGCGGTGCTTCACAGCCAAATGACGCCCGCGGAACGACACTTTCAATGGCAACGGATTCGCCGCGGCGAAGTCCAAGTCGTTGTCGGCCCGCGCAGTGCCATCTTTGCACCGCTTCCAAGGCTGGGACTGATCATTCTGGATGAAGAACACGACGGCTCCTTCAAACAGGATAGCCAACCACGTTATCACGCTCGCAAGGTCGCCTTTGCCAGGGCCCAGTCTCTCAAGATTCCGCTATTGCTGGGAAGCGCCACTCCGTCGCTCGAATCCTGGTACGCGACTTGTTCCGGGCATGCCGAGCTGATTTCGATGCCCAATCGAGTCGGAAACCGTCCGATGCCCGATGTTCAGCTGGTCGATCTTCGCGTCCGTGATGACCGCAGTCGCGGCGGCGGAGCGATCAGTCGTCCGCTACATCAAGCTGTGGAAGCAACGCTGCGCGAAAAAGGACAGGTCATTCTGCTGCTCAACCGGCGTGGCTTTGCGACCACCATCCAGTGCCCTTCCTGTGGACACGTCGTTTCCTGTCCCGATTGCGAGTTGCCACTGACGCATCATCGCGACGGCGGAAAGGCTGTTTGCCACTACTGCGATTACACAATCGCGACACCGCCATGGTGCCCGGAATGCCGCTTCGATGGACTTCGCTATGGAGGACTGGGTACGCAGAAGCTGGAGTTAGAGGTAAAGGCGCGATTCCCCGATGCCCGCGTCGCGCGGATGGACAGCGATACGATGCGACGCCCGGGCAGCCACCAAAAAGTTCTCTCGGCTTTTCGCAGTGGCGAGATCGACTTGCTGTTGGGCACGCAAATGATTGCGAAAGGACTCGATTTCCCGAACGTACTTTTGGTCGGCGTCATTAATGCTGATGCCGCCCTGCACTTCCCCGACTTTCGCGCAGGCGAGCGGACATTTCAGCTGGTGACGCAGGTCGCCGGACGCACGGGACGTGGTGATCGCGGTGGCCGCGTCATCGTGCAGACGTTCACTCCCGAACACATGGCGATCCAGGCCGCTTCGAAACACGACTACGTGGAATTTGCCGAAGCGGAGATCGCCAACCGAAAGAAGTTCAACTACCCGCCCCTCGGCTCTGTCGCCCGAATCATCATTCGTGGTGCCGTCGAAGAAGTCACAGAAGCGACCGCAACGGCGCTGGCTCAACGACTGGAATCATCGTGTGAGAAACTCGCTGCCCAAGTTCGGATTCTCGGACCTGCTCCACCTCCCATCTCAAAGCTACGCGGAAAGTATCGCTTCCACATCTTGCTTCAGTCGATCGACCCATTGCAATTGGGAGCAGTCATCCGAACCGCCACCAAGACCTTCAAGATTCGCGAGCAAGACGACGTGCAATACGTAATCGATATCGATCCACTGGACATGCTTTAACGAATGAAATAGGCCCGGGACAGTTCTGTTCAGATCCTAGGTCCGCTGCAGACGGACGAGGGAGCTGCGTTCATTCGGCCAATAACTCATCACGGAGAAGAAGAAGCGTCTTCAATCGCTGCGGATTTGAGTCGGCTAAGTTTGTCGTTTCGCCAGGATCGGACCGCAGGTTCGAAAGAAAGTATTTACTTGTCAAACTGCCTCCGTTGACCTGCTGTTCCTGTGGAAGCGTTGTGTCGCGAGGATGAACAATGAGCTTCCACGGGCCGTCGCGGACGGCCCATTGAGCATCTTGCCCCTTGCCCATCTGCCAAAAAAATTGCTCGGGACGCCCGTTCGATTGACCGACCAAATCGTCAGCGATTGAGACACCATCCAATCTCACATTGGGCAATTCGACTCCACACCAACTTGCCAGCGTCGGTAGCCAATCACATGCCGTGCAAAAGCCGCTGTGCGTGGTTCCGCGACGCAATTTTCCCGGGTAAGAAACGATCGATGGAACACGAATACCGCCCTCAAACAAACTGAACTTTGCACCTCGAAGGCCGCCGGTCTTGCCACCTCCGCCGAATGCACGCGTTTCCGTGCTGTGGCCATGATCGGGCTGGTAAACGACAATCGTATTGTTGGCCTGCCCACTTTCTTTCAGATGTCTTAGAACCTTGCCGATAGACTCATCCATCGTGGAGAGAAAAGCTGCGTATTCCCGGCGGGGCGTTTTCAATTCTGAATATCGACTCAACCACTCGGGTGTTCCCTGATACGGATAGTGCGGCGCATTGAAGGCCCAATAGAGCAACCAAGGACGGGCGTCTTTCTTTCCCGCGTCAATGACGCTTTTGCAACGGTCAACCATGAGATCCGGAAAATAGCTTCCCGGTAAATAGATCTCATGACGATTCTCGAACAGGTCGTGCCTATTGGGACCGCTCCAAAAGAAAAAATGAGAGTAGTTGTCGATGCATCCACCGAGGTGTCCGAAACTGCTTTGAAACCCCTGCCCGATGGGGTCACGCTCGTTGTCTGACCCCAAATGCCATTTGCCCACATGCGCTGTCCGATAACCGGCCTCTCGAAAGATCTCCGCAATGGTCAATTGCCCGCTCGGCATCGGCCCGTTGCCAGGCTGTCCCGCGCGCAATGGAAAACGGCCGGTCAACAGGCCGGCTCTGCTGGCCGAACAAACCGACGACGGTGCGTACATCCGTGTTAATCGAATACCACCGGCTGCCAAGGCATCCAGTTCTGGTGTCAGCAGATCGCTTGCTCCGAAACAGTTCAAATCAATCGACCCCTGATCATCGCCATAGATGATTAACACATTCGGTGGGCCTTTGTCCCCGGCAATTGCAATGGACACAAAGATGATGGAGCAAAGTGCAAGGATGCTGAGCCGAGAAAAAATGGACATCTTTGATCTACCAACCCTTGGATAACCATCTAGAAGAGATGCAGTCTGCAATCGCGATCATCGATCACGCCGTTCGATTCCAGCCTTAGCTTAGTTCCGGTTTTGCGATGCTGGTTGTTTATCAACGCGACGGAACCGCGACTATCGCCGTTCGGCTCAACGACCGGGCTCCCAGATCACGAACGGCCACGATCGACGCTGTCTGATGAGCGTCGCTATCCGACCGATTTGGGATTGTCTGTTCATCCACAAAAAAACGGAGCTCGCTGTGAGCTCCGTTTCGGTTTGATTGGTTCGCCGATTACTTCGACGGACGGCAAGTATCACGCACTCTTCGTTGTCGGCATTTGGAAGAGTTTTTGATTACCCAGCACGACGTCTTCGTCGATGGTGTAGACCTTGCCCTCTTCTTGATCGGGTAGCTCGTACATGATGTCCAACATCACCTCTTCGAGGATACCACGCAGACCCCGAGCACCGACGCCCTTGTCGAGCGCTTTGCGAGCCACTTGGTGTAGAGCACCTTCGGTAAACTTCAACTCGCAGTTTTCCATTTCGAACAACGCTTGAAACTGCTTGGTGAGCGCGTTCTTTGGCTCGCGTAGCACTTGCACCAAGCCGGCTTCGTCCAACTCCTGGAGGTAACTCACCACGGGGAGCCGCCCGACCAACTCGGGAATCAGCCCGAATTGCATCACGTCTTCGACCTGAACCTCGGCCAACAATTCGCTTCGCGACTGTTCGTTTCGAATCGTCGTGGAGTCTCCGAAGCCGAGTGTCTTGTGACCGAGACGTTCGCGGATGATATCCTCAACGCCGACAAACGTTCCGCCAACGATGAACAGAATGTTCGTCGTATCTAGCTGAATGTATTGTTGCTCGGGATGCTTACGTCCGCCTTGCGGAGGAACATTGGCTACGGTGCCTTCCAACATCTTCAAGAGGCTCTGCTGGACGCCTTCACCAGAAACATCACGTGTGATCGAGACGTTGCCACCAGTCTTTCCGATCTTGTCGACTTCGTCGATGTAGAGGATCCCGCGCTGTGCCGCTTCCACATCGAAGTCGGCAGCATGCAAGAGCTTCAACAACAGGTTCTCGACGTCTTCGCCGACATATCCGGCTTCCGTCAAAGTCGTCGCGTCGCCGATCGCGAACGGGACGTCCAGCATTCGCGCCAACGAACGGGCAAGCAAAGTCTTGCCGCTTCCGGTCGGACCGACCAACAGGATGTTGCTTTTCTCGATCTCGACATCGGAACTCCCATCCCAACCGCTGGTCAATCGCTTGTAGTGGTTGTGGACTGCCACGGCGAGCACTCGCTTTGCGGCACTCTGGCCGATCACGTACTCGTCAAGATGCTCAACGATCTGACGCGGTGCCGGAATGTCGTTGAAGAGTTGCTTGCCGGGCCCACGACGACGTTCTTCTTGCTCCAGAATGGACTGACACAGTTCGATGCACTCGGCGCATATGTAGACATCGCCCGGACCCTCCACCAATGGGCCAACATCGCGATAGCTCTTGCGGCAGAACGAACAGAAGGCGTTCTTCTTGCTCGTGGAGCTACTGCGGGTGGGGTTGTTGTTATCCTTGACGGGCATTAGACGACTCCTTGTACGTCAGCGGCGTGGCAATGCGAATCGACCGCGTGAACGTGTCACGCCTCCCGTCGATTCGAATCACTTGACCGAGTGACTCAAACGGTTCGGCCCATAGCTCAAGCACGTTTCCGACCACGTTGCCATCGCTGCGTCACAGCGGCGGCGGGAGGCGTGGACGAAGTTTCTCCTAAACGGATGCTTGAACGCTGGTGTTAAACGAGTGGGGTAAGGTTTCCGAAGCCGATTGCCCAGAGTTGTTGGGAGGGCCAACTGCGGAAAAGGTTTCGCATCCCGGCGACTGAGTTTGTCTCGTCCGTCTTGGACCAGAGGGTTCGACAGCAGACGTTCGCGTCAGCTCGGACCTGACGGCTGTTCCGTCATCGAGTCAGCGGGCTGAGTGGAAGCATTCTCGCCGTCAATCGCGTGCGATGCTGCCTTTAGTGTTCGGAATTCATCCTCGCTAATCTCACCTCTCAAACGCATTTCTTCCAAGTTTAAAAGGCCTTCTGAGCTTGAATCCCAGTCCCCGTCAGTGTAGTCGCGCAACCTTGACAAAAGGAAAAATGCCGCCGCAGACACGATGATCAAAATCAGCAGCGCGACGCCAGCCTTTACGGCCGGATCACCTAGAAATTCCATCATGATCGCTTCGATCGGGCATGCGTCAGACGGCCAAAAACACTCTCGGAGGACCCTTAGATCATAGGAGTGTCCAAGGGCGTCGGTCCAGCAGATTCACTTGCGTGAAACAACTTTTTCGTGTTTCACGGGATCGCATGCGGCATCTGCGGACGACACGGCTGGCCGCACCTCCGAGTGTCATCGCCCGGCGGCAACACCCGCAGGAGGCCGCTGCGGCTTGTACTGACAGCAATCAGCTGGACAAACGTCATGCCAGGCCCCGAACGCACCGACGGCAGCCTTCTCCTGCGTACGACCGAGCCGCTCTTCGACCAGCTTGCGAATCATGGTGAGAAATCCCCGATGCAGCCCCGCTGTGGCGGCACGTCGCATGTTGATCGACCGCTCCCGGCAGAGCGTCGCCGCCTCGTCGTCCAAGTCGTACATCACTTCCATATGATCGCTAACGAAGCCGATCGGCACGATCACCAAATGGTCGAGCTTGGATTGGTCGTCCGCCTCTTCGATGGCATCGCAAATGTCGGGCTCCAGCCACTTTTGCTGCGGCGGTCCGCTGCGGCTTTGATACACGAGCCGCCAATTCGCCACACCGCTCGCCTCCGCCACCAATCGCGCAGCTTCGTTCAGCTGTTTCTCGTAGTCGCAGAAATCAGCCATCGACATGGGAATGCTGTGAGCCGTGAAATAAACGGTTGCCCGTTCCGGCGTCGTTCCAAGGTCACCGATTGCTGCGCCGACGTGCTCTGACATCGTGTGGATGAAATCCGGATGATTGAATCCCATTCGCACTTTTTCGACCAAAGGGGCTCCCTCGCCGACTTCCTCGCGCGCCTTGATAATGTTCTCTCGGTACTGCCGACAACCGCTATAGCAACTGAACATGCTGGTGAAAAACGCGAGTGACCGCTTGCGACCGTCATCCCGCATCTGCCGAAGCGTGTCGGCAAAATACGGCTCCCAGTTTCGGTTGCCCCAGTAAACAGGCAGATCGATTTCGTGAGCGTCAAACTCGCTTCGTATCGCGGCCAGCAGCTGCCGGTTCTGCTCGTTGATGGGGCTCACCCCGCCAAAATGATGGTAGTGCTCGGCAACTTCCAGCATCCGTTCTCGCGGAACGTTTTTTCCACGCAGAACGTTCTCCAGATAGGGCATCACGTCATCGGGACCCTCGGGGCCTCCGAAGGACACGAGCAGGAAGGAATCATACGGCGGCAGGCTTTGTTGCGACGACATGGCAGGCTGTGAGAACGCGAAACGGAATTCCACGGAAGTCTTTCGGTGCGTCAACAGTCAAATCACGCGTCAGACAACAAGCTTTCCAGTTACGAGGCCAGATTCCGGTGTGCCCTCCGCATCGCTCCCGACCAGTCTCCCAGATTCCGCTGTCTCTCGAGACGCAAGCTCGGGTACCACCGCGTGAATTCGCCCTCCTGTAGCCAACGCCAGTCAGGGACTTTTCCGAGCAAAAGGGTCGTCGAAACGCCCAACGCGCCGGCGAGATGGGCAAGCGAAGTATCGGATGTCACGACATGGTCGAGATTCTTCATCACGGCAGCCGTGTCCGTGAACGCCCCGCCGGTAGTATCGGTGTCGGGAGGAAGGCGATGGATCGAATCCGCAAAGTCGACTTCGCCCAACTGCTCGTGTCCAAATCCAAACTGCAGACTCACCAAACGGAGAGAGCGATCGTTGGCAAGATCACGAAAGGACTCCAGTGGCAAGCTGCGATAAATGTCCGCGTGATGTTTTGGGTTTCCCTGCCAAGCGATTCCGACGCGTTTCCGCTTGCCCGCCAGTAATCCCTCCTGTTCAAACCACTGCGCCCAATAGCGAACGAGAGCATCAGAGACGTTCAGATATCCTTGATGCGTTCCATAATCGTAAAAACAGCTTTCGCCGTACGGCATTTCGCCCGTGGATTGAAACCAGCCATCGACCGCATCGAAGAAGGATGCTTGAAAATCCGTCGCGGGAGTCACTGCGGTTGAAGGGATCAGCGAGTGAACGCCACGGACAGAGGTGAAGAGCGGAATCATCGACTGATCGACTTGGACAATCACTTTGGCGCCTTGCTCCGCCAGCAGACTCGCCATACGAATGAAGTTCACTTCATCGCCACGACCTTGTTCCGGATAGAGGAGAATCGAACGACCGGCAATTGGCTGACCTTCCCAAAGCGTGGCCGCGGACGAAGGCCGCCCCATCCCCGGCATGCGCCAACGCCATCGATACTCCGGCCAGCCTCTCTGAAAGTCACCCTGCAGCAGATAGATCACACCGAGATTGCGATGCAGTTCGGGATCTTGCGGAGCGATTTCCAGACCTTGCTCATACCACCTCAAGCCTTTCTCAATCTCACCGGACCAAACCCACAACGTTCCGCGATTTTTGTAGGCGGACAAGTATGTTGAGTCCAGTGCGATCGCTCGATCAAAACACTCGTCACTTTCCTCAATCTCACTGAGCATTCGCAGCGAGTTGCCCAAGTTGTTCCAAGCAATTGGAAACCCATCGCGTAGCGACAGTGCCTTGCGATAAGAAGTCACCGAATCCGAGTAGCGTCGCTGATCGAATTCCGCGATCCCACGGTAAACGTAGGCTTCGGGATTCGCGGGCGCCTGACTGATGACGTGGTCGTACACGCGAAGTGCATCATCGACCTGTCCGGCCTGGTGAACTTTCCATCCCTTCGAAAGAAGGTCGGCAACTGTCGGCATCGGGAATTCGCTCTCGGGAATAAACAGAGAAAGGGCGACGATACGATAGTATTCGTCACCCTTTGATTGGTACCCGCCTTCGGTCGCCGATTTGAACCTAGTCCAGGAAGCCGACCAGGTCCTGACTACGACTGGGTTGCTGCAGCTTGCGAACCGCCTTGGCTTCGATTTGCCGAATTCGCTCCCGGGTCACTTTGAAAATGTGGCCGACTTCTTCGAGCGTGTAGCTGTATCCATCGCCGAGGCCATAACGCAGCTTGATGATCTCTCGCTCCCGATACGAGAGCGATTTCAGCACGTTCGTGATACGGTCCCGGAGCATTTCCTGAGTCGCACCGATCTGTGGGCTTTCGGCGGTCCCGTCGGGGAGAAGGTCGCCGAACTGGCTGTCTTCGCTATTTCCCACGGGCCTGTCCAACGAGATCGGAAATCGACTCATGGTGAGCACGCGCCGTGCTTCTTCCACGGTCACGTCGGCTCGCCGCGCGGTCTCCTCAATGGTCGGCTCGCGGCCGAGCTCCTGCAAGAGTTGCCGAGCCACGTTACGGACGCGGCTCATCGTCTCGACCATGTGCACGGGGATTCGAATCGTGCGACTTTGGTCTGCAACGGCGCGAGTGATCGCCTGACGAATCCACCACGTCGCGTACGTGCAAAACTTGAAGCCCCGGCGGTACTCGAACTTGTCGACCGCCCGCATCAGACCGGCGTTTCCTTCTTGAATCAGATCGAGAAAGGAAAGACCACGGTTACGGTACTTCTTCGCGATCGAAACGACCAAACGCAGGTTCCCTTCGCTCAGCTCGCGTTTGGCTTGCTGATACTCGGCATACACCTTCTTGAGCATCTGCACGCGATGGCGCAGTGACGTCGGCGTTTCTTGACAAGCGGTCAAAATCTGTCGCCGCTCATGCAGCAACGCTTCACGAGTTTCGCGGCCATGCTTGGTGCGACGCTGGTCTTTGATCAGCTCGTCAATCTCCACCAACCGTTTGCTGAACTTGTCCAACAGTTCGATTCGCGTTTCGATTCGCTGAGTCCGAAGACCGAGTTCCTCAATCAGCCGCACGGCGCGTCGGCGGCGGCGGGCGAGTGCACGCCACGCTTCGGCGCGACGACGTTTTGACGCACTTCGACTGAGCGCGACCTTCCAGTCGTGCTTGTTCCGCTTCAGCAGCGTTTGCAGTGTTAATAAGTTGTGCGGAAGCCGACCAATGATCTGCTCCTTTTCGAGTCGATCGGTGACTGACACTTGGACGGTACGATCGAATGGCAGTTGGCCTCGGTAAACCTTCTTTAGCGTTTTATAAGCTTCGACGAGGACGTAATGATTCTCGAGAAGCTTGGTGCGGAAACGGCGGCGAGTCTCCTCGATTCGCTTGGCCAATTCAATTTCTTGGCGACGGGTAAGCAAAGGGATCTCGCCCATTTGCGTCAGGTACATCCGAACGGGATCATCCGACCAAGTTTCCGCCTCTTCGGCGGCGAGCAATTCGTCGGGGCTATCGAGTTGGACTTCGCCTTCGGCAACTTGCGAAGGCGCTGCAACACCGGACTCCTCCTCATTCTCATCGACGGGAAGTTTTCGAAAACCGCCAGCGACCGCCTCGGCCGACTGTGCTGCGACGTCTTCAAACTCGTCCAAGAGGGTATCGAACAAAACTGTGACTCCAGAGGAACTGTTCAAACTGTGTGGTATAAAGCCTAATTGGGCACCGGTCGCGCTTCGATATCTCACGAAGCAATTTCAGTCGCATCCCTGACTCGACGGCGTGCGGCGTGGTGAGCTTGTCATCGGTGTGGATGAACTCTACCACCCGCCAGGACCGATCTTCGGGTTGGACGGCATTTGGAAAAACTTTCTACTTCTCCGGATAGGTCGCACTCGGTTGACTTTGGCGATCCGCACCCACCTTGCGGGCGCGGAATGTGTGTGTTTTTTTCATCCCGTGCGATGCTCCCCGGTCGGATCAATCCCGCTCGTCGCGACCATCACGACAAAAAACCGAGACCCACTGACTTAACGTTATGTCTTGCCGGCCAAAACATTGACCGATCGCGAGAAAAAACAACTTCAGCAGCCAGATCGAACTACGGCGTCCAAGTTCGCGTAAACCGTTGCGTCAAAGACACCATCAAAATGAAAAAGACTGGAAAGGATTCCGAGAGTGTCACTGACCGAGCTGAAGTTCTCTTACCCCGTACATGGCAAGACCAACCATCCTGGCTGCACCCGACGTTTTCACGACACATCAGTGGACACATCAACGCTTCGTGCGAGATGCAAAGACGAACGAAATCAGTTCGCTATCGGTCCGCGGTTCATCAATGATGTCCGGCAGAGAAACCGTCAAACCGGTCCGAAGACAGGCTGGCCGTCGTCGCTGCGGGAGCGGGTTTTCAAGTGGCGTGGTCGAGTACGCATTAATTTTAATCGATCCGAGGTGTCGGTCCAGCGCCGGGACCTTCAAATTATCTTCATCTTCTGCACATGCATTTACTAGCTTGCCCACACTGCCAGTCAGACTTGACGGTCACACCCGCCCAGGCCGGCGATTCAATTCTCTGTCCAAAATGCCAGCAAAACGTTGCGATTCCAAAGCTCGGTGAGCTTCGGAAGCTGCCCCAAAGCGAATCGCCCGCTCAGCCACTGCCTTCAAATTCAGTTCGTGGCGGAGGCTCCGTGGTGGGAACCGTCGTGTTTCTCGTTTTCAGTCTGCTCGCCATCTCCTGTCTGATAATCAGTGGATACACGGGGATTCGCTGGGCCACGAGCGGCGCGGAAGTGACCCACGAGTCCCATCTCGATGAGATCGAGCGTGGCTACAAAGAATTAGATGCCGCCACGATGATTGTCGAATTCCAGAACATGGAGAAGAACTCTCTGGACCTCATCATCCCTTACAAGTACCAGACCGAGAACGACGAAAAGTCGCGTTGGGGTTGGAACTCAATCGCCTCGTTAGCCATCGCGTTTGTCTCCGGTGGCATTGCGATCGCGGCAGCAAGCGCGGGACGTGCCGATCCGTCCAATTCATGATGTCCAAGAGGACACTTGGCGGTTTCACTCACCGGACGAGATCGATCGCGCCTGCGACGGCATCGCGCCGCCTTCCGATTCCCGTGAGTTATCCGCCGAGTGAAATGACTCATTCAGCATACCACTGGATGATTGCTCTGCAGAACGCCGGCAGGTCGTCGGGACGCCTGCTGGATACGTGATTCCGATCGACGACTACTTCTTTGTCTTCATAAATTGCCCCTG
>JBCCOI010000129.1:0-14108 GCA_039025515.1 Planctomycetota bacterium | reverse complement strand
GCGACGCCTTTGATCGAAGGCCAACGCGTGAAGCTGACGGGTGATGTGATTGACCCGGGCATTGATGACGGAACCTTCGTCGATGTCCTATTTGGTAATGGACTGGGCACCGTGTTCATGCTGCAGCCCGGCGAGACCAGCTTTGAAACCTATGTCACCTACGAAGACGACGGGAACTACCAAATCCAAGTCTCTGCCACCGACGACGACGGACTCAAATCGAGCACGGAGACACTCAGCATCGCCGTCGCGAATGATGCTCCCTCGATCACGCTCAATCCGGGCAACGAAGCCATCTTCGAAGCAACCCCCTGGACACTCCGTGGTTTGATCGCGGATTCAGGGAGAAACGATCGGTACAGCATTACCATCGACTGGGACGACCCCCAGGGCCCCGGCAACACGGTGCTGACAGACCAGGGCCCCAATTTCGAAGCAAACTACACGTTCGCCGATGACCGGCAGTATCAAGTCACCGTTACTGCGGTCGATGTCAATGACCCTTCGAGTACATCCAGTCAGACGATTGACATCAACGTCACTAACTTCGCCCCTGAAATCAACCAGGTGACACACAACGCGAGCGATCCCGCCAGTCCGCTGCCGAGTGGTCAGACCGTCCAACTCAATGGACAATTCTCGGAACTCGGGACTCAGGACACGGTGACTGGGACGATTCAGTGGGGCGATGGTACATCCGAAGCGATCAGCTTGAACTACACATCGGCAACCGAAGGCGACTTCACCGCCAGCCGACAATTCGCCAGCGACGGATCGTACATCATCAAAATCACGCTAAGCGACGATGACGGAGGAGTTAGCGAGTACGAAACGGTCGCGTTCGTCGGTCAAGTGGACTCGGTCGCGCCGACCGTTGACATCATCGATGTCAGCCCGGATCCGCGGCTTGAGCCGGTCGGACTTGTGAACATCAACTTTGACGAAGCTGTCGAAGGGTTCACCATCGGCGACCTGCGGCTCACCCGCGATGGTGCGGCGATCGACATCACGGCGCTTCCCATTACGGAAGTGACTCCGTCGCAGTACACGATCGACCTGACATCCGTCACCGAAACCGATGGCTACTACAACTTGACTCTGCAGGCCGCAAATTCCAACGTCACGGACTTGGCGGGCAACGCTCTTTCGGTGGATGCAAACGATGCGTTCTACAAAGGCGTTGTGCCTTCTCGGGTGGAGAGCATTGTCTACGACGATGACTCGGGACAGCGTAGTGTCGTTCGTTCCATCACGGTTAAGTTCGATTCGCTGGTGAATGTGGCTGCCAACGCGTTTATCGTTACCACAAAGGACGGCGATCCTGTCGACTTGACGGTATCGACCGAGACGGTGAACAGCAAAACGGAAGCAAAACTGACGTTCAGTGGCGACGAAGTCGATGCGACCGGCTCGTTAAACGATGGAAATTATCAGTTGCAGATCATCGGATCTCAGATCACCGATCAGTCGGGTCGGCAATTGGACGGCGACGGAGACTTGATCGCAGGCGGCAACGCGCAAGACGACTTCTTTCGCCTGTTCGGTGATTCCGATGGCGACCGAGACGTCGACGGTGTCGACTTCTTGGAATTCCGAAGTGCATTCCGCACGACGAACGCCGATCTTGCATTTAACCCGGCTTTCGACAAAGACGGCGATGGTGACGTCGACGGCGTTGATTTCCTAGCCTTCCGTGACGCTTTCCGAACGCGACTGGATGCGTAGCCAAACACCCATCACACTCAGGATCGAGACTTTCGACGACCTCGACGAAGCGTCGCTGCACCAAACAACCCGCCAACGATAAAGCACGAACTCGGTTCGGGTATCGCGGTCGCATTGATGAAGAACGAGAATCGATCGGTTGAGTTGGCTCCGAAAATTCGCTGATCAAGAATCTCTGGCGTCGGTGTCAACCAACTCGCATTTCCGATTCCCGTACCGACAAGACGGTCACCAACTGTGATTTCCGTTGTTCCAATCGAAGTCGATTCGAACTCGAAAGAACCGAGTAGAATTTCATCCCCGCTGACTCCGATTCCGTTACCGACACCAAACTCCCATTCGAAACCCGTCTCCGTGAAAAGGTTCACGTTTTCAAGGTCAAATTGCTGATTCACGGATGCTTCGGTCAGCCGTCCCAGGTCACGTGGGTCAATCGTGAGATCAAGCCCGAATGCGATGAGTCCTTCCGACAGAAGCACCGTCTCGGGTTCCGACTGTCGCGCATAAATCTCGATCTCAACCGATTCTCCCTCTCGGATATCGACTTCACTCGAAAATGAGTTCCCGTCGTCAACCGAGTAGGCAATCGTGAGTTCAGCCCTCGCCACACCGGCGCTGAGCGTCGCAGAGAGTAACGCGAGACCCGCAAACCGAATCATTCGTCTATTCCAGTTTTTCATTTTTAGATGCTTGTTTAGAGGGAGGTTCCGAAACGATCTCGAAATTGAAAAAAGTCGAGCAGCGTGATAAGTCCGTCGTCGTCCGCGTCGAATGCTGCGTCGTAGTTTCCTCGGGAACCGAACGCGTCTCGGAATCGGAAGAAGTCCCATAGATCGACGTCGCGGTCTCCATCCGAATCGCCGAACAGGCGAAAGAAGGATGCCGTTGCATCGTCACCGCCAAGGCCATCCGCATTGCCGTCCAGTTGGTTGCCCGCCTGATCGATCAGACCGCTCGCCAAAATCGTGAGCTGATAGTCGCCGTCGGAGAGCGATCCACCCTGAAATCCATCTCCTTCAAATGTCAGTGATGCGATCGTACGACCGTCCATGGTCTGTATCGAAACCGAAGGGGTCACCTCAAAGTCAGCGGTAAGGTTGGTCAGAACGAAATCATTCGCTTCGACACTTGTTAGAACTTCGGAAAACCGAATATCGATCTGCGTGACGCGGCTTCGTTGCTGGTCGCCTCCGTTGATCACAATCTCGTCGATCGTCGGAGCAATTGTGTCCACCACTTCATCGGCAACCAATTCGAAGTCATCGAATGCGAAATAGTCTCCTTGAGCCGTGTTGTATCCCGCGTACCGGACGGCAATTACCAAGTACTCAAAACCCTCGGCACCCAAGTCTGTGTCGAAGGAACGATTGCTCCAGGTGGCAAGTTGCTCGACAGCAACATTGACATCGACGAGTGTGACAACTTCGGGAGCTGTCATCGCATGAATTGAAGAAGGCACGCCTTCGGAATCAAGATCGAACTGCCCATTGACGCCAAACAGGCGGACTTGCAACAGGTTCGCTTGGTTCAATCCATCGACAGCGATTGCGTCGAACGAGAACGTATGCGGTCCCTGATGGATACGCTCATCCCGAACGATCTGTCCGAAAGCTCCAATACCAAACGCGGGTGTTCCGATCTCCGCAAAGCCGCCGGGATCGCGATGGACGTCTCGAGCGATCCAGCCGTTTCCGCGACGTGTGCTATCGAAACGATAGAACTGCCCCGCGAACCCTGAGGGAGATGAAAAGTCGGCATCCACGAAAGGGTTGGTTGTGGGCGTGTCAGCGACTGCAACCGATCGAGTGATCGTTGAGACTTGCCCATCGTCATCCCAAATCATAAGCCCGACATCATGGATGCCCGCCGACTCAAAATCGACGAGAATAGACTCACCGTAGGCGTCATCGTACTGACCGTCGCCGTCAAGATCCCATCCGTAGGCAACAATTCCATCATCAAGGGCCCGGACTTGGGGACTGCCATCAGAATCAAGCGAATCCGCTGCGTCCAATCGGACGGAATATCCACCCACACCTACGAACTCAAATGCTGCGGCCGGTGCATCATTGGATGGATCCGTCGTTTGAAACGAAGACGATTCGTCGATCACAAAGAGATCCGAGAAACGATGCTGTTGAGATGCCGGATTAAACGCGTTGGTTGGTATGAACGCGTGATCGACATTGGCAAATCGAGCCTCACGCAGCTCACTGGTCGCGTATGGCGTCACTTCCGCTCGCACTTCGTTGTAGGGACTAAAGACTTGAAATCCGTATTCGAAGCCTTCGAGTCGAAGATCGATGAAGCGATTGTGGTTAGCTTCTTCGTGATTGTGTCCGATTCCGATCCCGGTTGAGTTATTGCCCTGTTGAACGGGGTCAATGAAGAGCGTCACTGGATCATTGACATCTCCGACGACAAGCCCGTTTACAAAGTCGAACCGTGTCGAATAGAAGTTCTGAATTCCGCTTTGCACGCCCCAGACGGTGTAGTTCTCGATTCGAGATCGAAAGTCATGCGCCAAATAGATCGGGAAGCTAAACGTTCCTTCCATGTCGCCGCTGTCACGGTTGTGCAACCAAGTGTGGATGCCACGAAATCCGTTATAAGCAATTAGTCCATCAATTCCGCGCGTTGGAACGTTGTTCGGCGTTACGAAACTGAAGCCCGCGTCAATGACCGCCTGTCGGACGGCGGGATCTTCAATCAATTCGACCGGAATGTATTCGACATTCGCGAGTCCATCGGTGTGGTGTACCAAGTCGAACCCTGCCGCGTTGGAACTGGCTGCAATGTTGTTTTCCATGCGAATACCGAAGCCGCCGCCTTGTACCCAGTAGCCGCTCCCGACAAAACCGAGATCGAAACGCGGTCCACGCAGTGACTGAAACAGCGCTCCGTCATCAAAGTTATTGACCAGATCCCCCGTCGTTTTCACGACAAGATTGTTACGCCATAGCCCCAGTTCGTTTCCGTCTTCGGCCACAATGCCCGCGCCCGCAACATCGAACACAACGTTGTCTTCGATGGCCGCGTGACTATCGTGATGAACGATGCCCCATCCCGGCGTCCCCCAAACGACATTTCCCGTAACCGATGCGCGAGGCCCGTCCAGCTGGTTTGCTCCAAGTCGGTGGAGGTGTAAGCCATATCGGCCCCTGGGATTGAGACCGGATCCCGGTGAGCCGTCGAAGTTGCCGGTAGCTGCGGGGTCATCAACGATCAGCCGCTTATCGGTTCGACCAAGGTCACGAAACTGCGCGTGATGTATTTCAGCATTCGTGTTGTGCATCACCATGAAGTGACCGCGCTGCTGATTGTCGACATTTGGGTCGCTCGACCGAAAGATGACGTTGCGTGTCAGGTTCGCAACATGGATCGAAAGCTCATCGGCAGAAAAGTGGAAGCCTTCCGGACGACGATGGTGCCAAAGTAGCGACGAACTCTCAGCTTGGATCGCGTCAGCATTTGTCACGTTATCGAAGAAAACACGAACGCGACCGTTTGTCACGACCATCTCCGTGATCTCCAGCAACTCATCGCGAAATCTGGAGTTGTTCGCATCAGCATCCAGAATCTGTTGACCGATGTTTGGACTGTTGAGCAAATTGGAATCGACTTCCGTACCAGCCAAGAGCAGCGTGTCACCAATCTGCCAGCCTTCCGGAATGACCGAATCCGTCAGTTCGATGAACGAGTCTCCAGGAGCCGCATCCACCGCGAGCGTTGTGAACTCGAGCTTCTCGGCGCCGTAGATGTTGGTTTGCCCATGCGTGATCACACCTCGACCGATCAGCGTAGGATCTTCGGACGGATCCATCGCACCTCCCGAAGTGTCGACGATGATTTCTGAACGAACGTCTGGCTGGATGGGTTCGGCAAGCGTGCCGATGTTCAGCGTTCCTCTCGGATCCGCTACGAGAGTTTCGACGATGATTCGCGTCGATCGATTGCTACGAACATCCAGTGTCCCGTCGACCCGCAACCAGTCGAGCGCGTCATCGCTCTCAAGGTCGTACGTCACTTCGACGGTATGATGCACCAAAACCCTTTCGCCCACGGTCGGCACGCTCCCCGTCCACCACATTGACGGATCTGACCAATCGCCACTCTCCATTGCAATGTTGTTTGCATCGTTGGTGTCGATCAGTTCGAACAACGCACGATGCTCGTCTCGCCGTGATTCGTCACCCGGTGAACCGTGGAACATGTCATTCAACGTGATGGATACGGTCGCGGTGGCTTCGCCACCTTCCTGAGACGAGACTGTGTAGTCGAATGAGAGTGTCGGTTGATGTCCGTGTTGATGCTCGTGTGGAGTGAAGAAAACGACTTCGTCCCGAAGTTCGACCATACCTCCCACGGGATTTGACACACCAATCACCGAAAGCGAATCACCGGTGTCGTTTCCGAGCAGCTGATTCGGTATGACGGCAGCCGTTTCATGGTGATTTATCGAGATCTCATCATCGTTTGCCCCGACCGCCTCATTCATTAGTTGGAAAGAGTCATTCGCAATCGGCGCAAACAAGAGTCTGCGTTGTTCAAGAAACTCGAGACAAAGGCGATTTCGATTTGCTCGAAGCCGTCGAGCTAAGAATCTGTTCGGAAACAACTTCGACATTCCCACCGTAGCCGTTTTGCTACGCCGTGCGGATTCGCAAAAAACCCGACGAAGTTGTTTCCTAACTGATCCTAAAGAAGAGACGTGCATTTCGTGGTTCCGTCGGCAAAGAAGAGAAGGAGTCAATGCGACTCAACCCTTCAAGACGAAAACGCCGCTCCGTTCGGCTCATCAAACCCTTGCCGCCAGAAAGAAATGCTCGATCGACTGCTACTTCATCGGCTTAGGTGATCAAACAGCCAGCACTTTGCGTGCTCCCAATCCCGTTTGGCCGTTGCTTCTGATATTCCAAGTGCACTGGCGATCTCGAGATACGTACGGCCCTCAAAGAATCGCAGACCGACCACCTTGGCCTTCCGCTCATCCAGTTTCGCAAGCCGAGTCACTGCTTCTCGGAGCGAGAGTATTTCGTCGCATTCGGAGCGACCGGCGGTAGCCTCTTCGACCAGTGGATGGAGCAACACGTCTCCACCACGTTTCCGGCTGAAACGCCGGCGATCGCAATCGATCAGAAGGTTTCGCATGATTCTTGATACATAGGCATAAAATTGACGCCGGTCGTTGCAGTGAAATTCGACATCACTCAAGATCCGAATGGCAGTTTCATGAGCCAGTTCTGTTGACGTCATTCCCGAATTCCCTCGCAATCGAATCGCCCGCTTAGCCATCCGACACAGATCACCGTACGCCGCCCTCACGACTTCGACGCGGGCATCAGCGTTACCCGAGGCGGCACTCCGCAACAACATGAAGTCCACTTTGTGTAGGTCTGAATGAGGGGCAAGAATTCACTTCGCATTTCTTTGACTCTGGCAGACTCGTCAGGCGGAATCCGCAGCGACAAGATTGCTATTTCGAGATTTCTTGTCGTCGGATCGTCTAGCCGGCGAGTTGTTGACTGAAGGCACCACAAGCTGTGCTGTTTGATGACTCACTCAAAAGAAATGCAAACGAACCATGCAAGTCAAAAAGAACGTATCCCGACGGTCAGCCCTAAATCGGTTCCAACACCGACGTCAAATCTGTGCCTTGGCGACAACGGCAATAGCGGGGTTGATCGCTGGAAGTGTGACGGTGGAAGCCGCCGAATCATCACGAGACTCAGAAGAAGCTGAGCGTCCGATTCCCGAAATCCGATGGGACACGGGACTTTCCAAATTTCAGTTCGACGCCGAGAAGTTTGTCGGTCAGCGACTGACCGTGCGCTGTCCTCCGGCAAAGCCGAATCAGCCTATCGAGGACTTGTACGGAACCGACAACTACCCCAGCGAAAGCTCGATTTGTGCCGCCGCACTTCACGCGGGCGTGATCACAAGAGACGGTGGCATGGTGACGATTCAGCTCAACCCTGGTTTATCCGAGTACGTTGGCAGCGAAAGAAACGGAATTACAACTGGGAACCTACCCGCGACCGCTCGAAGCTTCACCTTTGTGACAGATGAAACAAGGGAAGAGAACGACCGTCAGCGTTCCGACTACATTCCGCGAATTGATTGGAACACCAGCTTTACTCGGACGGGCTTTGCGTACCGAAACCTCGTGGGACAACGCTTCACGTTCCGTGCTCCTTCGGCACCGCACGACAAGATGATGCGGATCGTTTACGGAACTGATCACTACGATTTCTCAAGCAAGCTTTGCACGGCTGCTCTTCATGCGGGAGCCATTACAATGGAAGGCGGGGTGATGACCGTTCAGTTGGATGGTCGTGTTGAACGACTGATCGGAAGCCAACGCAATGGAGTCGCCACGAAGAGCAAGCAGGGCCGAGACCGCTCGCTCTCGTTTGTGAAACCTTAGAAGCCGCATCAAACACTGCCGCGATTCGCGGTCGTCGACACTAAGTGACGACGCCGTCACGTTAGCGCCTTCTGCGGAGATCCCGCATGGATCTAGAAGACCAAATTGGCGCGAATTCCAGTGACCAAAGCAGAGTCGAATCTCTGCCGTGCAGGCATTAAGACCTGAACATCCGCAGTGACGAACAGCGAACTACCGAACCGGGCGTTGTAAAAGAGTTCGACGCCTTGCCCGTCTCCGAGCGAGCCCAAGATCGTCTGAAGGACGGGCGTAATCTCGTCGCTCGTTCCGGAGTAGTAGTAACCGGCGCCCCAAGTGTCTCCTTCGCGACCACGTACCATCGAATCGCCGCCCAATCCCGCCGAAAGGAAATACGAGATGGGGTTCGCGTCGTCATCCGCAATTCCCGCCCTCGCGAAGAATCCCCAGTCGCGATCACGATCGGTGACCAATGCCTGATCGCAATTCCAATAGAGGGACCATGAACCACTCTGCCTTGCAATGGGTACACTCGGCAAAACGATACGTGGATCCTGATCGAGTGCGACGTAATTTCGGCTGCTCCAAGTGCCTCCGACCAATTGATGCCCAGGTCTATTCAAGAACGTCGTTGGTAGCCTGAGCTCCGACGAAACAACCACACCGTCGGCAAACAGTTCGCTAAAGCCATCGGTGTCTGCGGTGTCCGTCGCATTGAGAACGGTGACGTTAAAGAGTGGTTCACCGTCTTCTGCCAAAACGACCATACCGCACCCGAGCGTCGAGTACGGAACGGTTCGCAACGTGACCGGGTTTGCAATAAACCCCACATTGGAGAACTGGCGGATACCACGTGCATGAGCGTACGCATTCAAGTCGCCGTCGAGCGTGTCGAGTTTGCCGGCGAATACTGCAAAGCTCGGAGAGAATGCCTGCGTGATGAGAAAGTTTGTCATCATCAAACGATCATCGTCCGCAGCGGGAAGATCTGCCGCGAGGTTTGACGGAAAGATGGCTCCCGTCGCGCCAGCCAGGGACTCGCCGAATCGATGCTCGGCGCGGATTTTTAGAAACAAACCCTCTTGAATTCCAAGTGCACCAAAATCAATGTTTGAAACGTAGTCACCGTGACCTGAATAGCGGAACTCACGCTCGATCCCGCCGGTCGTGTTGCCATAATAGAACTGAGTGAGGTTTCCCTGGAACTGAATTCCTCGCATCGCGAGCCGTTTGCGATACTGAGAGATCTTCGAAAAGAGTGAGTTGCTAAGCTCGGGGAACCCATCGCAAGTCGCGTCGCAAGAGTTCAACGATTCAAACATTGGATCGCATGTGGTTGTTTCACACCATGCGAATTGCATCGTGAGAGCTGTCACGGCCACAGCAAGCAGTGACGGTGTTCTCAATCGGCGGATGACTTCCGTTCCTTTCGACATATCGCTTCCTGCGGCTGCGTCGGATCCTTGCCGGACGCGAGAGGCTACGTCCTTGATCCATGATCGGATCGACCATCAAATAAATTCGCGCCGATTCAACGGCCGGATCGCTTGCGCCAACCTTCCGGTTCAGATACTCCCGAATGAATCGACTGTGCTAATTCTCCTCTTCGGGAGCGGGCAGCCTGACAAGCAACCAGTTCTGGGAATTGTCCTGGTCGAAATGCAAGAGTGCCGGTGTTTGATCCTTCGTTAAGTCGTAGATGCCGGCCTCCATCACCAACGTTGAATCCTCGTCGTCGGCGAAGTGCCAGGCCGCCCTCTGCGTCTCGCGGTCCACCATGCCCTCGACCGGCCGACTCTTGTCATTGGTCGTGTTGTAGAACGTTCCGGCGATGATTCCTTCTTTGCTGACCGCAAGCTGAAGCATCATCGACATGTCATTTCCGTCAACGTCGGTGATCTCAAAGACGCCTAGCGGCATCCATTCGACTTCGTCAGGCTTCACCTCCTCCGGGATACTCTCGGCCAAATCTTCGGCTTGCTCATAGTATTCTGTCGATGAAGCGACCTGCTGATCATTGACGTAGACGTAGTTGTCGCGATAAACGACCGAAGTCCCATAGTTGTATGAAACCGGCTGCTGCCAAGTCCAAGGGAACCAAGCGCCAATAGCCACCCAGGTACATGGCCTCCAGCACCAGTACCGGGAGTAGCTTCCCCAGCGTGCATGCCATCGCCAATTTGCCGGAGGACGGCTGAAACCTGGATCAACCCAATAACGGTTATCGAACGGCCGGTTGTTAACATTGGTCCAGCGGTTGCGAATATTGCTCACGTTTTGATTCCGGATATCAACATTGATATCTCCGGTGCTTATGTTGTGTCCACCTCCTATCCGATTACGAATCGTCTCATTACCGACACTCGGTCGATTAACATCGGGCCGCGAGAACCCGGGATCGCGATCGGGTAACCGGCCACCCAGACCGCCATCCGGACGATCGGGCAATTTGCCCGGCCTTGCTGGAAGAGTTTCTGGACGACCAGGTCGAGTCTCTGGGCGTACGCCCGGCCTGACACTTTGACCGGGAAGGTCCAAGAAGCTGCTCAAATCGCCGGGACTGGGCCGAGTTCCTCCAGGGGTCGGAACCGACGGAAAGTTCGGCCGGTTGTTGCCGGTCGGAAGACTCGGTCGAGTGGCGCTCGGGCGGGTCGAAGGACGATTCGAAGAGCCTGGCCTAGCCGCCGGAAGACTTGGCCGAGCGGTCGGACGACTCGGTCGAGTGGTATTTGACGGAAAGTTCGGCCGCGTTGAAGGGATGTTGGGTCGGTTCACACCTGGCCGCGATGAAGGCGTCGTCGGACGACTGACGTTGGGACGCGAAGGCATCGACGGACGGGAAACGTTTGGCCTTGAAAAATTCGGGCGGCTCATGCTGGGGGCGTGGACCGCGGGGCGAGACATGCCGCCCGCAGGACGCGAGAATCCGCCCCCGCCACCTCGCGAAAAACCTCCACCACCCCCTCGCGAGAATCCACCTCTCCCCATACCCATTGTTGGCCCGGAGATGCACAGACACACAACGAGACCAGCAGAAAGTCTAAGCGTACGCATGGTAACCAACCCCAATCGATAATCGTTCGATGCTGAACTGAATGGTGAGAACAAATCCAATGTGGCCTACCGCCGCACAAACACTGTCGCGGGAACGTTGCCGAGAAGGACGCCTCCGACCTGCCGACCAATCGACTTGAACTCGAACCTATTTTCATCAACTTGAGAATAAAGGTTGGTTGCAGATGCTTCCTCCGCGGTAGGTGTCACTTGTAAGCTCAAGACTCTCCAGCGACCACCCTCCTCCGTCCACACACCACTGCCAAAACCTCCATCGGAATCAAAAAGCCAGCTTCGGATCCGCCCTTTGACCGGGTCCCATCCGATGACTTGCGTCCCTTCCAAATTGGGTCCATCGTCGGTTGATACGACGTACGATTGAACAAGGAAGTTTCGGTTCGTCGTCCAACGACACTGCAAGTTCGTTCGGCTACTACCTGATTCAATCCCCCATGCACCAACCATCCACTCGAGTTCCTTTAGTTTTTCGTAGTTCGAGGGTGGAGCCGGCAGCTCTTCATCATCTTGGACTCGGTCCAAACGCCATGTGCCATCGGACTTGACGTGAACGGCGCGGTAACCCGTCGATTCACTGTCATTCTCAAATGTGACGATTGCGGTCCCAGTTTCGATCGCGACATTGGGGGAGATGACATCAATTGCTATGTCCACGAGTTGAAGTTCGGGTACGGCCTCGGACTGGAAGAGTTCTTCAAATCTGGAACGAATCGCGTCGCGTCCCTTCAGCGGCCCCGAAGGTGAAGACATCTCCGCATCGACGGTAAACGCTTGCGCCAAAGTCTCCGGATCGCGGCTGTTGAATGCAGTTTGGTAGGTTTTAGCCGCCGATCGGATCTGTTGCTCGTCACTCGCTTGATCCTGCTCTTGGGCCCATGCCGTTGTGAAGAATCCACTACTGAAGCAAAGTAGTAAGACGAGATGCCGCATCGAATTGTTTCCAGGAAAGACGAATGAGAGTCCGAGCTAAAATTTAGCGTGAAGTCAGCAGTGGGCAACCGAATGGATTCGCCCAAACGCGCCCTTGAAGTCCCTACCACGATGACGAATCACCTTGTGGGTTCCGCAAAGACTGTTTTCCAGTCCAACTTCATGTCCACAAACGTCCAACCCAAACGCTTGCCATCTCGGAGTCCGCGTTCGAGTCGCCCTACGGACGATTCTCGATCGTAGGCGTACTCACGTTCCTCATCCGTGTGATGGATGATGATTCCCATCCGTGGCCCCGCACCTGCGGTGGTCCACTCTAGCATTTCGAAGTCGCCGTCCGAATTTCCTACGGCCAGAATCGGGCGAAGTCCAATGTGCGACTGAATTCCGATCGGCTTACCCGCTTTGTCATCAACAAAACCGACCTCTGGAAGCCGCACAATAGCTGGAACACCGTCGAGGACCTTATAACGCGTTTTTACGCTCGAACCTACAACACGATGTGGCGGAATTCCATAGACTCGCTCACTCCAAACACGAATGAAATCGATTCCCCCGCCCGACACGATGAAGTTCTTAAACCCCTGACCATCCAGGTAATCGAGCAATTCCAGCATCGGCTGGTAGACCATGTCGGTGTACAGCCTTTGTGATTCCGGATGACGGGCGTCCCGGATCCACTCGCCAACGGTTTTATCAAACTCATCCGCGGTCATTCCTGTATGTGTCGCCGAAATCAACTGCAAAAGCGATTCCGTGCCTCCGGCAAGTGCACCCTTTCGGTCTCCTTTCAAGACCGAAGCGAAGGGCTCTTGCGTCTTCCATTCGGGATGACGCTCGGAGAGCGCCTTCACGCGATCGAGCGCAAACAGAACCTGGAAATATATCGGCTTCTCACACCAAAGTGTCCCGTCATTGTCGAACACCGCGATGCGTTTCGAGGCCGGTACAAAACTGGGTGACCCCTCCGTCGTGACGTTACCCACAAACTCCATGATGGCTCGCTTGGATGCGACATCATTCCACGAAGCAAGTGGTTCGGCGGACGGTGCGCACTGCACCCACGCAAATCCCAAAACGGCAATCATGGCGGCGCGAAGCATATCTCTCTCCGTTGTGGTGAACGTTGCCGAACGACTCATCTCTCGCGTGAAACGTCGCGAAAATCGTGTACTGTTGAATCGGCCTCCAAGCCTGTTGCCAAAGCTGAACTTCGCAACGGTGGTAAGACGCTCCTTGCCGAAAGCTTTCTGCTTCTTCCCCGCAGTACTTTCCGGCGGATCCGTCGGCACGACTCGATAAGCTCTCCAAAATCGACTCTCAACGCGTTTCTGTCCACGAGACCATACAGCGCGTCCAACCGCCTGCGAGCCCGCTCGTCACCAAACCGGAGAAATAACTCCGAGATCGTGGGGGCCCTGGACCCGACTTGCACACCATCGGACCAACGAGTCAGTTCGCGAAGAGTGCATGCCGGGGATCCAGATCGGGCTTCTCGTACAAACCGACGAAATCTCATCGGTTCCGAGTCCTGAATTCGTTCTTTTAGTCCCAGCAGGAACTGAGACAGACGTGAGCGAAAGTAAAACAGTAGAGCCGCCAAGAAACCTACCGGGAGAACCAGAAAAGCTAGGCGATGGATTGTTTCATTGGTGTCCGTGAGAGTCGTTGCCGCGACCACTTGCGACGCTGGCCGACCCGCGGACGCCACTTCGAGTGTGATTCCATCCAACACGTTGCGTTTGTGTTCTCCCGCCGAACGATCAAACCATTCGATGATGACGGCTGGGATCTCATAGGTTCCCGCGGACTCGAAAAGATAAGTGACTGTGTCGACCCGTGACCCGACAAGTTCCCCCCGGTTCAGTCGATTTTCAGTGGAAGGCTGCTTCGATATGATACTCGCGCCGTCGGGAGCGTCGAAAGTCAATGGAGGCAGCAACAGACTAGGTGCATCATTCACTTTGCGTTCGAT
>JBCCOI010000128.1:0-14277 GCA_039025515.1 Planctomycetota bacterium | reverse complement strand
GTTTCTGGCGAACTCATTGATGACAACGAGGGCATCGATCGGGGTGACGGGCTGCTGTCCGCCGCTGGCGTTGGTGTCGTATCGGTTGAGGACGTTGTGCCAAACCGCAGCCGCGAGAAGCTGACGTGATTCAAGCGTTTCGAACCGACTTTTCCGCTCTCTCGCCCGTCGTTTTCGGGCAGCATTTCGCGGATTGGATCGTCTTTGGTTGCCGAACAAGTTGGCGACACGACGCAGAGAGCGACGTTGAGAATTCATTTCAATCCCGTTCATTGATCGAGTCAAAACAGACTGCAATCAGAGAAACGAAACAGGAATGCAAAGGCGGACAACTTTCCGGCGGAGAAACTCAGACCGAGCGTCATCCTCAATTGCTGTTCTGCGTCCGGAAAAACGATCGATTCACGCGTCGATGAGAGTCTCGAGACATTTCTCCCGGGAGGGAAATCTGACGAGTTAAGCACCAGCAGGAGTTGCGTAGGTTTTTTGACGGGAATCCCTTCGAGCAGTGGAGAAACCCTACGCCTCATCATCCAAGCGCTCACGTAGCCCGGAATTGCCCGATGCTCCCAAAGAAGTTGGTTCTCACAACGTCAACTTCAAAGGCAGCAAACTGATGAGTCAGAAAAGGGTACCTGACACCTTTAGACTCTCCCAAAAGTGCAAAGCTCTCTCTTTTTCGGCTTCGCTAGCATTCTTCGCAAAAAGGGGAAGTTGATGCGGTAGACGATCCGTAGTTGCTCCAACTCGATCAGAATATTCTCAACTACTCGAGGACGACTTACGTTTGGAAGTTAGCTTCGAGTATCCGAAAGCACCTGCATCAACTGCTAGCCCCACATAGCTCGGGTCATCTTTCTCCGCTCCACCGGCTCCGTAAATGAAACCGACTCCGCTGCCCATCCGTGCGATGTTACCCGTTGCGGAGCCACCGAAGTGAATGGTGAATGGGTTATGCACTCCGAGGCTGACTCCCGAATGAGCAAAGAAGCCCGTCAGTGATTCCGGATTGGATCCGGGAACCTCTAGTTTCTCGGGAACCCAAATATCCATGTTGGCCTTTCCTGATCCTTCCGAGACCCCGACGCCGACGCCAAAGTCCCAGATGCGATAGGTGCTTTGATTGAGTTTCGCATCGAAGGTGCTGCCTCCGATCAGCACCAGATCAATCGTTTCTGATTCGACCGTACCTGACCAACGCACAATTTCATTCCCGAGCAATGCGTGGTGGACATTTCTGGCTGCCGCGAAGGCGGATGCTCCGAGACTGCCAAACGCTGCGGCCAGCTCGATTCCCGCAATGGCAGTGGAGATAGCCTTGACGACAGCCACCACCGCAACGGCGACTTCGAAGACGGCGACTGCAAATCCGACCAGAGGGGCAAAGTTCCCGCTCGGGTCAGCGTTGTTGACCGGATCGTTTCCGACATAGGTGTAGCGATTGCTTTGTGCGACTTCGGTGATAGGCACCGTCGCATCGTCCTGGGACACGAATCGTCCGATGGATGTATCAAGATGGCGAGACCGAAGGAAATCGAATCCGGTCAGCGGATCTCGCAGTTCATTCCGATACATCCACCAGCTATCAAATTCACTTAGCAAATACAGCTCTTCGCCGTACCCGGAATAGGAGGTGCGCTGATCGATCACCCCATTGCCGTCAGCAGTCGCACGCACACCGGAGTGACGATCGGAAAGATAGTAGGTCTCCCCCGATTCGCCGTTGGCATAAAGGCGTTCATGACCGTAGACGTATGTCGAAACCTCTCCATCGGGCCTCACCTCGGCGATGATTTGGGGGTGTTCGTGGGTAGTGTCCCAGACGAACTCCGTGGTTTCGCCGTCGACGGTTCGAGCAACGAGAAGTCCGTTCGGATCGTAGGCATAATCCACGACCGATACTTGGTCGTTCGAATCGGTCGTTCTCACCGAAATCAAGCGTCGGCGTTCGTCCCAGACCAACTCCACTCTTGAATCAGGACCGTCAACCAGAATCTGATTGCCGTTCTCGTCGTATTCATAGATCGTAACGCCCTCGGGTGAAATCGAGCGTTCCAATCGATTGTCTTCACCATACTCGTAACGCGTGTCCCCTAAAGTCGAATCCGACTTGAGGATTCGATTTCCGGCGGTGTCGTAAGCGTAGCGGATCTTCCGCACTTCGCTGTCGGTGCGGTGTATCTCCTCGGCAAGTCGGGATGCGGCGTCGTAACGGAACTCGCTGACCTTCTCCAGTTCAATGACTCGTGTGATCCGCCCGATCGAATCGTACTCGTAATCGTAGCTGTCAAGTAGAACACCGTCCTTGGTGACTCGGACGGATTCGACTCGATTTCGCTTATCATAGACTCGAACCTCTGTCAGTCCATTTGGCAGCCTGACTTCGACTAGATTATTTGACTCGTCGTACTGGTAGAAAGTGCTGAGACCTTCTTCGTCCGTGACGCTCGTTAGGCGGCCGAGATCATCATAGGCATATTGGGTGCTTCCGAAGTCACTACTCGTTCGGGTCTTGCGTCCCAGGGAGTCGTATTCGTGGTCAACCGAGTGTCCGTGTGCATCAACCACGCGTGCAAGCTGTTGGTTTGCGTTGTAGTCGAATGCCCAGTCGCCCAAATCCGAGGATTGAGTGGCGATGGAACCCGCTTGGGTGTAGGTCGCCGTTGCATGCGAGACACCACTCCACCGCTCTTCAACGAGTTGGTTGTGCGCGTCGTAGATATATTCAATCGAATTCCCGGCTGCGTCGACTTTGCCGATGCGGTTTCCCGCTGCATCGTACTGGAAGGTTTCGACGCGACCCGAGGGAAGTTCTCGGCGGGTCAAGCGACCGGCCAAGTCGTATTGGAAGCGTGTTCTCGCGCCTGAAGGATCCGTCGAAACAATGAGATTTCCGAACCCGTCGTACTCGTACTCGGTGCGCTGACCGAGCGGGTCGATTACATGTGTTAACTGGCCAACCGAGTCGTATCCAAACTGATGGCTCGTTCCATCGCTTCTCTGGTCGAGGATCAGCCTGCCCTCGCTGTCGTACGCTTTGCGGTGTACCGAGCCATCGGGATGGGTGATCGTTGTCAAATTCCCAAATGGATCGGTCACGAAGCGTGTCGTGAGTCCGAGTGGATTGGTCTCGCTACTGAGATTTCCCGACGCATCGTAGGTCCGCGACGTTACGTTGCCGTCGCTGTCGACCCGGCTGACCCAGTCGTGCGAGTAGGATCCGTACGTGTATTCGACAAAGCCACCGAGCCCGTCGGTCATTCGTGTCGGGCGACCCAAACCGTCGAACTCGGAGACGCTTGTTGTGGTTTCGCCCGTCGAATCGTTGCGTGTCACACGAATCGGATTGCCGGTTGCATCATACTCCACCTCGGTTGTGAGTCCGGAAGCACCGACGAACTCGGTCGCCAGCCCATAACGGTCATACTGAAATTGCTGCGTTGCATCGTTGGCAAACTGAATTCCGGTAGGACTCGATGAGCGAGGGTTTTCGTAGCTGAATGATTGCGTCTGACCGAGAGGGTTCGTCACGGCTGTCTGCCGTCCGGTGCCGTCATATTCGAAGCTTGTTACACCGTTTTCCGTATCCGTTTGAGATGTGACCCAGCCATTGGCTGTGCGTGCAACGGATTCCGTTGCGATGACGGTTTCCCCGTTAATCATCGCGACGGTTCTCGACTCCGTTTGAAAGCCGGATTCGTCATGACCGTATTCGGTAACTGTGCCGTCCGGTGCTCTGACGGAGGTCAGCCATCCTTGTTCGCTGTATCCGAACGAATGTCGATGTCCGAGTGAGTTTTCGTATCCAGTCAGACTACCAAGTTCATTGTAGGTGAGGTGACTGACCGCCCCATTGCTATCTTTGATTCGAGTAATGTTGCCTTGTTCATCCTCGGTGTACTCGATCGTGTTGCCACGTTCGTCCGTGTACGTCGCGACTTGATTGCTTGCGCTGTAGGTCCGGTAGACGGTATTTCCTTCCGAGTCGGTACGAGCCATTTCATTTCCGAATCGATCAAACTGCCTGCGAGAGACATCACCTTCGGGACCGATGACGACCACGGCGTTGCCTGCTTGATCGTATTGTCTGCTCGTCGTGTAGCCACGTGCATCGGTCGTGGAGAGGATTTTGCCTTCGCTATCAAGCTCGAGGATGGTGCGTCGGCCTTCCGCGTCGGTCGTTTCAACCACAAGACTTTCGGGGTCGAAGCTGTATCCAACCAACTCGCCTTGCTCGTCGCTTTGGCTGAGCAGCCTGCCACTTTCATCGTACTCGACCCGGGTACCGAGCCTGCCAAGTGGATCGATGACTTCTCGAAGGTAATGGGGTTGACCCGCTTCATAAACGTATCGAGACGTTTGGTTCTCGCGATCCGTCACCGAGATCAGATCTCCGGAGCCTGAGTAGCGGTAGGTGATCGTATTTCCTCGCGGGTCGGTGATCGTCTGGATCCGTCCCTGAGCATCTCGCCCAAAGGTGATTGATTGGGCTCCTTCGCGGTACCGAATACCCTCGGTTGAGAAATGGAGCGTGTTTTCATTTCGGTCTGTAGCGCTCAACAAGCTTCCCGTCGCTCCTTCGATGCGATAAGTGATCCCATCTCGTGTCGTCACCACATACGCGCCGCCGAAGTCGGGGCTGGCCGGGTTGTAGGGGATGCCGCCGGGGGCGTAGAGCTCGCCCAATTCGTTGACTTGCAAATAGCCGCTGGTTCCCGTTGCCAGCGTGCTGGTGACACCGGGATACGGTGTGAAACGTGGCCGCGCGAGCACCAAGTTGTTGCCGCCCCAACCCGGTAAGACGCGGATGTCCGGATTGAACGTGAATCCTTGTCGGCCTTGACCGGGCACGTTCAAGAAGACTTTCACTCCGGGACGCAACGCGGAATAGATGCCGATGTCTTCCAAGCCGCTTTCCGGCAATCCGACTCGTAAGTCCGTGTCACGGTACTCGAGCCGCCAACCGTAACCGAAGTCGCCTTCGCGATCGGCCTGCAAGGTGTCATAGATCCGCGTGATCTCGATCGGAATGCCGGCAACGGGAATCACCATGTCGGTGAAGCTGAGTTGGAAGTTGCCCAGTTTGAGTTCGCCGCCAAGACCCACCGTGTGCTCGACCACGTTGGCCACGCCTTCCGTCGTGGCGACTTCCAAACGAATCACATACTCATCATTAATGAGCAAACTTGTATCCCAGACACCCAGCTCTCCGTTCTGAACCGCCGTCTCGCCACGCACGAATTCTGTGAATTCGCTTTCATCGATGTGGCGATAGGAAAGGCGGTAAGCCGAGAAATCTTCATGGTCCGCTGTTCCGGTGATGGAAACCATTCCCGTCACTGACGCGCTGTCGCTTGGGCTGCTGATCACGGCGGTCGGAATACTGTCGTCGTTGCCTGGCCCCCAGCCTTCCGGGAAGTCGTAATTGAACGTGATCGTTCGAGTCGTCTCGTTACCACTTATGTCAATCGCCGTTGCCGTGGCATTGATCGTTGTGAACGCCCAGTCCTCGAATGCGAACGTTGCAGTACCGGCCGCATCCAAAGCAATGTCTTGACCGTTGGCAGTAAGCGCCAAAGAAGCGATCGCGACGTTGTCGATGGCTTTTGCGTAAACCACGAACGGTCCCTGCCACGGCAGGACGTTTCGACTGCCGTCATTCGGGCGTTCGATCAAGCTGACCAGGGGTGCTTCGGTGTCCTCGACCACGGACAGCATAAACTGCTGCGTCGCCGAGCCACCGCGCGGGTCGGTGACTAGAACTTCGAACGGATAATCCCCCGTTTCGTTCATTGCCGGAGTCCAACGCACGCGGCCGAATGAATCGATCAAAGCTTCGGCGGGCGACGTCGTAAGCTTGTACGTCAGCAAATCCAGATTTGCGTCCGACGCAATCACGTCGTACTTGAACTCCGCTCCCGCGGTTGACTCTTGTGGTGCTTGCGAATCAATCGTCGGTGAGAGGTTTTGCGCAAGCACATCGAGTTCAAACGACTCGATCGCAGCCGCGCCACCCTCGTCGATCACCCTGATCGTCACAATCACCTTGCCTTCTTGGCCTGCCGTGGGTGTCCACGTCAAGGTGCCGCCGTCGTCAATCGTCATCCCGGCAGGGCCTTCGGCCAGCACGTAATCGAGAGGCGACTGCTCGGGATCAACGGCGATCAATTGGTAACGATACTCAGAGCCTACGGCGGTGAACCGAGGTGCTTCGCTTTCAATCGTTGGTGGCAGGTTGGGGATGCCTTCGCTTACAAGCACGACAAACGCCTGCGTGCTTGCGCCGCCAGCGCCATCCGAGACTTCAATCACGACCGATTGCGTTCCGACTTGATCGACCGTTGGCGTCCAGGTGACTTCACCGGTCGACTCGCTGATCGTCATGCCATTGGGAGCCGCGAGCAATCGATACGAAAGCGGATCTCGTTCGGCATCGATCGCCTGAACCGAGTAGAAGAAAGCACTTCCGACGGAAGCCTCCGTTTCGGGAGTACTGACCAAAATGGGTGGCCCGCCGAACCGCCTGGCCGTGAGCTTGAAGGACTGTACGGTTTCATCGCCAAAGATGTCCGCAACCCGGATCACTACATCTGATTCGCCGAGCTGATCGCCATCCGGTATCCACCGAACCGTCCCCCGCAAGGGATCGATACTCATGCCGGCCGGAGCATCCAGCAATGCGAACGAAATTGGGTCGCGGTCCGGATCGAGAGTCTGGATGTCGTACGCGTAGGTTCGGCCGATGACCGCCGAGGTGATTGGAGCCGAGGTAATTATCGGGGCGGAATTAACGAGGGCTCCGACGACGGTAACCTCGACATCAACATTAATCGCCGAACCATCAGCCGTTGTCGCAATGAACTGCAATTCATGTTGACCGAGTTGATCGTTCGCAGGCGTCCACTGGAATATCCCATCGGCGGAAACCGTGGCGCCCGCCGGCGCTGCATTGAGGCTCCAATCGACCGATCTCCCGAGGCTATCCATCGCAACAATCCGCGAGACTGCTTCACGACCGACGGCAAATCGATCTCTTGGTCGTTCAAGTCCGACAAGTTCCACTGCGGGCGATGAGTCAACGACCGTCAGCACAAACGAGCGTTGTGATGATGCGCCACTTTCGTCGGTGACTAGGATTTCAAATTCGAAGTCACCAATCGCCTGCGGCGTCCATGTGAATCGACCCGAAGTGCGGTTGAGCCCTGCACCATGAGTTTGACCCGTCAACTCGTACGAGATTGCTTCGGATTCTGCATCTTGCGCGACCACATCGAACTGATGCGGTGTGTTGAGATAAGCAAGCGGGCCGGGCAGCCTTGTTAGCACGGGGGCAATGTTCGGAGCGGTCACTTCGACGACGAACTCTTGCAAGGCGATCGAGTCACCGGATGTCGCGCGGACGATCACCGTCTGTTCGCCCACTTGGTTGATCGTGGGTCTCCAAGCGATCAACCCTGATTCTGGATCGACCACCATTCCTTCGGGAGCAAGCGAAAGGTCGTAGGAGACCACGTCCTGGTCCAGACCGAACGCGACTGACGCATAGGTGTATGTTTCGCGGGCCACCACCGAAGAAGTTGGCTGTGTCACAAAGTGCAATCCGGCCGTGACCGATGTGTTGGTCGGACGGAGAGTGAAGTCGTGTCCGTTGCTAACTTCGTCGCTCGTGATCGTGACCGAAAGCCCAGCGGTCTCGGATGCATCGATCCAGCCCGGCGGTGTTTCCGCAAGAAGCTGGTAGGTACCCGCATCCAAATCAGACAACGCGTAGTTTCCGAATCGGTCGGACATTGCAACGGGTTCATCCGCATCACGGATACCGTTTTGATTGAGGTCCGCAAAAGCTTTCCAGTAAGGGATCGGCTGATTGGACTCGGTCAGAAGTTGTCCACGAATTTGGCTGAGTGAGAGTTGCTCGATGGCCAAGTCATGGTTGGACGCCAAGCTTGGATCGATCTCGGCCGCCGTCTTGGACTTGACCGTGGCGTCAAAGCCGGGCGGTGTTTCGTATCCGGCAACGGGAGAAATACTGACGCGGTAATCTCCCAACAAGAGATCATCGAATCGGTAGTTGCCGGATGCATCCGTCATCGCTTGTACTTCGGAGGGGTCCGGGAATCCGTTTCCGTTGATGTCCAAGTAGAGGTGCCAGTCCTCAAGGCCGGGTTCTTCGGGATTCTCGCTGCCATCATCTCGCACGCCGTCACCGTCGAGATCGTCGAAGAGATTTCCGGTGATGTCGCCACGCAGCTCTGGCGCGACTTCCAACGTGAACTGTTGCAGATCGAAGCCGCCTCGGCCGTCCTCGACTTGCATGACAAAGTCAAAACTGCCGGTCTCCGCGAGACCTGGATTGGATAACAGCACCGAGTTGCTCGAGACGCGGTAACCGGTGTTTCCGTAGATCGATGAATCACGAACCGAAAGCGTATCGAGCTCTTCGAATCGATAGTCCAGAACCAGTCGAGGATCACCGTCATATTGACGTGACATACCCTCCTGTATCTCCGGTTCGTCTCGGGCGTAGTTCCAAATACGGTAGTTGTCGAAGATGGCTTGCGTGGATGAGTTCACGACGCCAATCTCAACGATTGATGGCGTCGTATCGAGTGGCTTTGGTTCGGACGCGGTCGCACTTCCACCCAGCTTTCCGTCCACGAAAAGCTTCGCCTCGCCAGTTGATGCGTCATAAGTAAACGCGAGGTGATACCACTGGCTGGCTGTCGGTGTCACTGGAACGAAGAAACGCAAGTTCTCGCCCTCAAGTGCAAGATCGACACGCAGCGAATCATCGGTTTCGTGAGTCGTGATCAAGATTCCCTGATCGTTGAACAGTATGTTGAATCTCGGAGTGGCCGTGAGCTCATACCAGCCTTCAATCGTGATGCTCTCCGGATTGAGCGAGTCGGCAATGGGCACGCGAATGATTCCGCCTTGGCCCGCGAAGCCGAACAATTCGCCTTGCGACCTGCCGTCCCAGGTGAGTTCACCGGTCGTCGGGTGAATCGACGCACCGTCGGGCCCTTCCAAAAGTCGATAGCGAAGCGGATGCCGGTCGCCATCGATCGCCGAAACCGAATGCGAGAACGCTTCCGCAGCACCGATCGCGGGAAGCGGAGTCGTCGCAATCAAAGGCGGCGCGTTTTCTCTCGCCGGGATGACCTCAATCATGAATGACTGCGTTGCTATGCCGCCTCGCCCGTCGTCAGCGGAGAGCGTAACTTCGTGTGCTCCGACTTGATCGGGCGAAGCGGCCCATAGCAACTCGCCGGTGGCAGGATCGATGATCAATCCACCGGGGCCGTCTTCAATCGCGTACGTCAATGTGTCTCCGTCGGGATCCACCGCATCGGCGTCGTACCGGTAGACCTCGTTGGGATCGAACCGGTTGTAGACAACACTCACGGTGGCATCGCCCGTGTTCGTCACAACTAAATCGACGCGACCGTCTTGGTCGGCATCGGTGGCAGTAACCCGTTCCGGTTGCCCACCGACTTGGATCGACTGCGGCCGCGCGAATTGACCGTCACCGAGCCCATAGAAAACATCCAGCGTGTTGCTGTCTGGAATCGTCACCGCGACATCCGGTTTTCCATCGTCGTTGAGCTCCAAAACGGCGACATCGGATGGTGAGCCATCGAGTGAGATGTAGATGGGAGCCGCAAAGTCAAAGCTGTTTCCATCACCGGGCAAGATCATGATGCGATTGCTTTCCGGTAAGGTGATCACGACATCAAGCAATCCGTCACCCGTTGCATCGGCGGACACCATCCGTTCGGGGCGATCGCCCAAGTCGACGCTGACGACCTGGCCCATCGAGATGCTGTTGTTCCCCGTCAGCACATGAAGCCCGTTTTGGTCTTCGTCTAACACAAGGATGTCGATATCTCCGTCGCCATTATGATCCGCCAAAACAACGTCGCTGGGGCGGCCGGGAACGTCGACTTCGTGGGCCACGTAACCTGCATCCAGCGATCCGGTGAAAACGGTTACCGAAGAACTGGCTCGGTTGGCCACGACGAATTCGATGCCGTCGCCGTTGAGATCTCCCACCGCAACCGCTTGGGGTGCCCGTTCGGTTTGCAGATCTGATTGTCGCGTGAGTCCACCCAGATTATCGCCCACAAAAATCTGCAACCGATCCATCTGTTCCTGGACGGCGATGACTTCCTCATTGCCGTCTCCGTTGAGATCAACGGTGATGAGGTCAACCAAGTCGTCGCGGCGACCCATATTGAGCGAAAGCTCCTCCGATGAGATGTCTCCGGTCGCATAGACAAAGTCGAGGTGACCGTCGTTGTCCCAGTCGAAGAACGGATTTCGAATTCCCTCCAAATCGCCATGCATTTTCATGCCTTGGCCTTTCAGGAAGTTGCCTTCTCCGTCGCCCTGCCAAAAGTGGAAGGAGCCGCGGGAATCGGGTACGGAGGTTGTGATGAAGTCCAGATGCCCGTCTTCGTCAAAATCAACCAGCCAAGAATCAGGGCCTCGTTGGCTGTCTCCGGTGAAAGGAATCAAAGTCCCATTGAACTGAAAGTTGCCTGTGCCATCGTTGATGAAAACGCGGCCTCCCTTGGTTGAGTAGGAAATCAAATCAAGGTCGCCATCTTCATCGATATCGCCTTTTGAAAAATCGCCGGGGTTGACGGAATATCCATAGATGCCGGTCTGTCGTTCTTCCTCATACCCGGCATATTCGCTGTAGCGAGTGAATGAACCATTTCCGTCACCGGCGAAGACGACGACATTGATTGGCAGAGTTCCTTCACGCTCGGCCGTCACCAAATCGGGGATTCCGTCTCCGGTGAAGTCATCGACTTCCCAAGACTCTTCCCACCTCGAAACGTTGGTGCCCTGAGATCCGTCCGCGAGCGCGTAAGTGAACGACATCGTGAACGTGCCCGGATCATTCGGGTCGTTCAAGTACGCTTCAAACGTCTCGCCGATCTCAACTTTGACGACGAAGTCCGGATAGCCGTCGTCGTTCAGGTCGACGGGTTCGATGGAGTTGTATCCATAAAAGCCTCCGCCGTCGATCAACTGTTTGGTCGCAAACGTTCCGTCGCTATTCGACAGACCGACATACAGACCGCCTTCGCGTCTGGCGACAACGTCGTCGATGCCATCCAAGTCGAAATCTGCGATCGCAGCCATCGCTCCGGGACGTCTGACACCGCTCGCGGGGATCAAATCATCAAAGCTACCGTCGCCGTTACCCAGTGCGGTCACATCCGATGACGTATCGAGCAAATCAAGAATGCCGTCACCGTTGAAATCACCCGGGTGGGCAACTTGAACTCGTGCGGTGCGTTCCCAGGGCACGGTTCGAGTGCGCCCGAATTCGCCGGGCCGTGTGCCGAGCCGGATTCCGACGCCGTCAAAGTCATCGCCGTTCGTGAGGTAGGCAACGTCCATCACTCCATCGCGGTTGTAATCACCTACCAAGCCGCCTTGAACCGAATTCGCGTAGTCATAGGGTTTGATGTCACCGGAAAAATCAAGTGCGACGTACTCGGTGATGCTGAATTGTCCAGATCCATCGTTCTGTGCGACTTTCAAGCTGACTCGGGGAGACCAGTTCCCGAAGACGAAGTCCAGATCCCCATCACCGTCGATGTCGATCGGGTCGCCTTCACCAGCGGTGTTGAAGACAAAGTCATCCGTGGGCACGTTCTGTTCGCTGTACGTGTAGCTTGTCCCCGAGTCGTCATCGGCGGCCAAAAAGTGCAGTTCGTCTCCCTCGGCATAGACGAAGTCGATCAAGCCGTTGCCGTTGAAATCGCCAGCCAAAATCATGTCCAGGTTGTCGTTGCCCCCGGGCGGATCAAATTCCGTAGCAAGCGTAAACGCACCCGTACCATCACCGTGGAAAATCTGCACTCCGGCGAACGTCGTGCCCGTTCCCATCGACACGAAGTCCAGGTGCCCATCCTGGTTGAAGTCTGCGACGTCATAAGGACGTTGATGGATCTGGTAACAGCAATTGGCATCGGTGCCGCCGGGGCCGATGTCGATCGGCTCGCCGAATGTCCCATCACCCTCACCCGGCAGCCAGGCAAGCGTGTAAGTTGCACCGAACCCCAAAACCGCCGTGCGACCGATCAAGTCGGGAATTCCGTCTTCATTGATATCCGCCGTGATGAAGTCGCTGACAGTGTCTTCGAAGACTTGCTCAATGGGGGCGGAAAAGGTTCCGTCGCCATTTCCTAAGAGTGTGATGATGCGCGGGTCGCGACTTCTCATCACACCGACGACATCCAAGTTTCCGTCTTGATTCAGGTCTTTCGCAATGAGATTTCGAAATCGGTAGCTGCTCGTTCCAATATCGTGCTGATAGATCTCTGTTGGCTCACCAAATTGGCCGTCTCCGTCGCCCAGCATCAGACTCATTTTCATCTGATAGCGCTGTCCTCGCGAGGAGTCGTGATGATAGAAAGCGATCAGATCGAGTATTCCATCATTATTGAAGTCACCTTGGTCCAGTCCGCGGACTCCGTTGCTGTCGCCCGATCCGACAAACTCGGGCAGTCCGATGTCGACGCTGTAACCAAGATCCCAAATCTCGTTTTCAGCGACGGGAAATCCGGTCGAGTAGTCCACCGCATCATCGAAGCGGTCGTTATTTTCGCCTGCGTAGACTCCGATGGTCTGGTCACCCGAATTGGCGGTCACGAGTCGCGGACCGCGAAAGCCGCTGATCACCGCGGCGGCGGCGGGCGAGTCACCGACGCCCACCGTTGTCACTTCGAAACCGCTCGAGGCGATCGCTTCGGTGACCGGATCGGTGACAAAGTTCGGTGGTCGGTTTTGAAGCGTCGCCACCACTTCGATGTCAAACGTCTGCTCCACGAATAAACCGAACGGATCGGTCGCGCGGATCACGACGCGGTGTGAGCCGACGTCGCCTGGCGTGGTTTGCCAAACGAGTTGATTCGTGCCCGCGTCGAAACCCATCGACTGCGGTCCCGAAACGATGCCGTACGTGAGCACTTGCTCTGCGTCTTGGTCGGTCGCGATCGCGGTGTAGCGATACGTCGAACCCGCTTCGATCCGTTGCAGCGGATCGGAGATGAATCCGCCCGGAGCACGATTCAAATCGCCGAGTGTAACGAGGCGATATCCGAAGCGTTCGTCCCCCGGGTTGGTAAACCGAATCGTTCGCGGCCGAGTCGATTCGCCGGGCTTGAGCACCTCGTCGACGTAGGCGGTCATGTCGAAGTAGGCTCGACCGTCGGGAAGCAACCCGTCGGGATGCATCACCGCGGTGTCGAGATCGGTGAATCGATCGAGAACGACAATCATGCGCCCCGTCACGGCCTGGTTGCCCTGATTGGTCACCGTCAACTCGGTGATTAGCTGTGATCGATCTTGCGCGTAAGAGGTCCGTCCGTACGACGCGACCATGCTGCCCGAGACATCGTCGAGCGTGGAGACTTGCACGGGTCCATTGGATGACGCAGCTGCCGACTCGCTTGCGTACTCCAGTGGCGGCGCATCGAGACCGCTGACGAGGGAGAGCTCACGAATGACGACCGAAGTGTTCGCGTCCTGGTCGTTGTTGATCAATCGCGCCGTGACGATGATTTCCTGGCCGTCGGGAAGATGCGAAAGATTGACGATCGCCTCGAACGTATCCTGGGATTCCTCCGGCACGTGATTCATGACAACCGCGGCGCCGGATGCTCCGGCCGCACGCTCGGACCAGTTGAGACTGGCGGTACGTCCCGGCCGGTACGGCTGGGTCACCATTTCGCCTTGCGTGTCAGTGACGACGATTTCGAAGGCGTCCTGCATCGTGTGTTGTGAATCGAAATCAAAATCGGGCGCGTCGAATAGGACGCGAATTCCATCGACACCGGAGAGTTTTTCGAAGCGACTGGTCAGTTCCGTGCGAAGTGACTCGCCTTCATTGAGCCGCGCATGACAGCCTTCGGCTTCAAAGTTTCCCGCGACTCCGCCACTGGTCGCGGCTTCGAATGACCAGTCCGCTTGAAAGCGGCCGCTGGCGATGGTGTTGAGAACAACCAGTGCGTCCAGCGGGGTGACGCTTCCGTCGCAATTGACGTCATAGAAAGGCGGCCGCAGGCCGTCGTCGATTTCGGTGTTCAGGACGCCGGTTCCCGGTTCGCTGTGGTCGTTTCTGGCGAACTCATTGATGACAACGAGGGCATCGATCGGGGTGACGGGCTGCTGTCCGCCGCTGGCGTTGGTGTCGTATCGGTTGAGGACGTTGTGCCAAACCGCAGCCGCGAGAAGCTGACGTGATTCAAGCGTTTC